>VBFX01000337.1 GCA_005889395.1 Chloroflexota bacterium | reverse complement strand
GATATGGGCACGAGCCTTGGACACAATACCAATAAACGATGTAACGCTCAAGAAGCCTTCCCTCCGTCAGTGGAGACGCCAACCCTTCTGGTCCGCGGCGAAGACGAGAGGAGGCGATGAGCTAGAACGGGACGTTACGGACCGTCGTCCACCCTAACACAGGCGGTGCGCGCCTCGTCAAGTCGCCAGCGCCGGTACCTGGACGGATTCGCCAGACGGCCTACTGGGTTGATAGCGACGGTGGCTACAACGCCTCGATCAACAGCCTCAGCAGCTGGGTCCGCTGCAGCCAGCTCTCCACCAACAGGTGCTCGGAGTCCGCGTGAGCGCCGCCACCGTCGGGTCCCAGGCCGTCGAGGGTCGGCACGCCCATGGCGGCGGTGAAGTTGCCATCACTGGCGCCGCCCGTGCTCGTCTCGCTCAAGGAGAACCCCACCTCGGTTGCGAGGCGTTGGGCGAGTTGCGCCAGTCGGATGACGCCAGGGCTACGCTCCATGGGCGGACGGTCGATCCCACCGCTGATGCGAAGTCGGGCTCCCTCCACCTGGGGCTGTAGGCCCTCGATGGCGGCGAGCACCCGCTCCGCCTCGGATGCGCGTGCGAATCGGACATCGATTTCCGCCCGGGCGCGGGCTGCTACGACGTTGGGCCGTGTGCCGCCCTGCACGACCCCGACGTTGATCGTCGTTCCGCTGGCCGGACGCGCCAGTCCCTTCAGGGCCAGCACCTGATGCGCGAGCTCCTCGGTCGCGCTGATGCCCTTTTCCGGTTCGACCCCGGCGTGGGCCGCGCGGCCCTCCACGTCGAGGACGAAGTCCGCGATACCCTTGCGGGCCGTCTTGAGGGCGCCGCCGCTGGCGGCCGGCTCCAGGACCAGCACGGCGACCGCATGTCGCGCCGTTTCTTCGATCAATCCCCGCGAGCTGATGCTGCCGATCTCCTCGTCTGAGGTCGACAGGATCACCAGAGGTCGACGTGGCCGCGCGTGCTCGAGCGCAAAGGCGACCTGCACGATGCCGGCTTTCATGTCATAGCTGCCGGGGCCGGTGACCCGATCGTCCTGCACGCGGAACGGCAGCCGCCCGAGCGTGCCTTGTGGCCAGACGGTGTCGTGATGGCAGAGCAGTACGATCGGCCCGGCACCGTCGCCAAGGCGGATCTCCAGGTGGTCGCCGGCATCGGGCCGTCGGTGCCGGATGGCGGCCACGCCGAGCTGTTGCTGGAAGAGCCTGGCGATCTCCTCCGCGCAGGCGTCGCAGCGCGCCTTGTCCAGCGAAGGGGACTCAGTCACGACCAGGCGTTCCAGGGCTGCGAGCATGGCGGACCGCTGGGGCCTTTGCATCAAGGTGTCGTCCATGCTAAAACCTAGGCACCACAGGAGGGAGTTAGCCAATGAGCATTCACGCGCCCGAAGCCGCCGCCAAGATCCTGCTCGACGAGCGAGAGATGCCCAAGCGCTGGTACAACATCCAGGCGGACCTGCCCTTTCCGGGAAGCCCGCCGTTGCACCCGGGCACCAAGCAGCCGATCGGTCCGCAAGACCTCGCCCCGCTCTTCCCGATGGAGCTGATCAAGCAGGAGGTCTCGCAAGAGCGGTACATCGACATCCCGAGCCCGGTGCAGGACGCGCTCCGGCTGTGGCGTCCGACGCCGCTGATGCGCGCCAGCCGACTGGAGCGGGAGTTGAAGACGACGGCGAAGATCTACTACAAATACGAAGGGGTCAGCCCGGCCGGCTCGCACAAGCCGAACACCGCGGTCGCGCAGGCCTTTTACAACAAAGCCGAAGGGACGAAACGGCTTTCCACCGAAACCGGGGCCGGGCAGTGGGGGAGCGCGCTGGCGTTTGCGAGCCGGCTGTTCGGCCTCGAATGCATGATCTACATGGTCCGCATCAGCTTCGAGCAGAAGCCCTACCGCAAGAGCATGATGCACGTCTGGGGCGCCGAGGTCGTCCCCAGCCCTTCTGACCGCACCCAGGTTGGGCGGCGTATCCGCGCCGAGAATCCGGATTCCACCGGCAGCCTGGGCATCGCGATCTCCGAGGCGGTGGAGGACGCGGCGGGTCGCGACGACACGAAGTACTCACTGGGTAGCGTCCTCAACCATGTGCTCATGCATCAAACGATCATCGGAGAGGAGGCGTTGCTACAGATGGAGCGCGCCGAGGCGATGCCGGACATTGTCGTCGGCTGCGTCGGTGGTGGGAGTAACTTCTCCGGCCTGGCCTTTCCATTCCTGCGCGACCGGTTGCAGGGACGAACCAAGACGCGGTTCCTCGCCGCGGAGCCGGAGGCCTGTCCGTCGATCACCCGCGGCAAATACACCTATGACTTTGGTGACACCGGCGAGATGACGCCCCTGGTGAAGATGCATACGCTCGGCCACAACTTCATTCCCGACGGCATCCATGCCGGTGGTCTGCGCTACCACGGGATGGCGCCGCTGGTATCGGCACTCGTCGACCATGGTTACATCGAGGGCGTCGCCTACCCGCAACGCACTGTGTTTGACGCCGCCGTGCAGTTTGCGCGGGCCGAGGGGACGATTCCAGCGCCGGAGAGCGCTCACGCGATCCGCGCCGTCATCGACGAAGCCGTCAAAGCGCGCGATCGCGGCGAGTCGCCGACGATTCTCTTCAACCTGAGCGGTCACGGCCTGCTCGACCTGGCGGCGTATGACGCCTACTTCGCCGGGACCCTGTCCGACGTGACGCTGTCGGAGGCGCGCATCCAGGAGCTGGTCGGCGCGCTGTAGAACCAAAAGGAGGAGGCCCCCGCGGGTTTCCTCCCTTGCCTCGTTAGTTCTTGCCGCCCTCGCGGCCGATCGTAGCCATGCGGGAGCGATCCTGACTGGAGGCCTCGCCGCCCTTGCGGCCGGCCGCCCGTGCTTCGTCGGAGGAGAACTCGTGCGCGGATCCTTTTTCGTGTGCCGCCTTGCCGCCTTTGCTTCCCGCCTGGCGTGCCTCCTCCGGGCTGAACTCGTGCGCCGAGCCCTTCAGGTGCGCAGCCTGACCACCCTTGCTGGCGATCTCCCGCTGTTTTGCTTCATCCATGGAACCGAAGCCTCGCTTGCCGCTTGCCGGCATTTCTCGCCTCCTTTGAACGCGACGTTGCACGGGACGTCTGCACAGAGGACATCAAGCCCGCGATTCGCTAGCTGCTATCGACGGTATCAATTTAGCTGACACGGCGGGCAGGCTGTCAAGCCGGGCAACGCCAAGCCACAAAAACAGGGCCCCCGTCGCCGAGGCCGTGCTCTGCGAGAGGACGACGCGGGAAACGATCGCGTCAATACCCCGACGGCTCCCGTCCCTTGAAAAACGCGCGAACGCGGTCAGCAAAGCTGGCGCGCGGCCGGTAGGGTGTCGTGCGCGAACGGTCGGCTGGAAGATCCGCTGCGACCGGTTCACGCCTGGCGTCCTGGTCGGCGGGCATCGGCTCCCGCCCGGCTGTCTCGGCGACGCGGCGGTCGCTCGTCGTCGCCACGCCGCGGTCTATGCCGCGAAGCTCGCTACGGACCCGGGCGTTCTCTTCGCGCAAACGCTGGTTTTCGCGGCCAAGGTCGCTGATCGCCGATTCGCGCGTCGTGACGCGCCGGCGCATCGAGCCGACGCGGACGCCGTGCACGAGCCCGGAGTACAGCATGTACAGCACGAACAATCCGCCGATCACGGCAGCGGTCACGACGACCGGGACCCAGTCTGGGACCGCGGACCAGTGCCACTGCCAGAGCGTGACGTCATGCGTGCCGTTGTTTTCCGACGCGTAGAGCGAGACCCCGGCGGCGGCCAGAAGCAAGAGGATCAGGAACAGGATCATTTGCCAATCCCTCCAGCGGTTGTTTCTAACAGTACAGATATAACAATACCTGACAACCTCTCATTTGGTCAAGGCGGCGAGATCACCCCAGGTGGGCGATCAAAGCAGCGGGTCGCGGA
>VBFX01000016.1 GCA_005889395.1 Chloroflexota bacterium | reverse complement strand
CCAAGCACGATCTAACGGTCGGCATCGGTTCGGTCGCGTTCAAGGTGCAAAGGTACCAACCAACGGGCACGGAACCGGAAGCGAAAGGGCAGGATTGAGGCGCATCATCACGACGGCCCGAGTCCGACTCGGCAACGGCCGAGTTCGGGAGTAGTTCTTGCCGAGCGACAGAGGCTACCATGAGGGCGCTAACAGGACAATAGAGGTGAGCTATGGAGCAGGTACTGACGATCTCGACAGCTTGGGGAACGAACGACGCAACGAAGGCGACGATCCCTTTCCATCTGGCCCGCGGCGCCAAGCAGACCGGAGTTGATGTTCGCATCGTTCTCGTGGGCGACTCGACGGACCTGATCCGCTCAGGCGTTGCAGCGACGGTACGAGGCAAGGGCGTACCACCGCTTAGCGAGGTCCTGGACTTCGCTCGGGAGAATAAGGTCCCAATTCACGTCTGAAAAGGGTGCGCTGAGGCCCGTGGGGTCTCTCAGGCCGAGGTTGATGCCGTCGGCGGATCGTGGATAGACCCAAAAGGTTGGACGCGCTTGATTATTGAGGGTCGTAACATCGCGTTCTGATCAGAGGGCACAACGCCTTACGGCGCCAAGCCGCTCGACGGACCCTCTTGACATCTTGCGTCAGACGCCTAATAGTCGAGACGAGGGCCGTGGGTCACGCCCGTGCGGCCCAGGGCAAAGGGCAGAAAAGGGGTGGGAAAGATGGAACGTTCGCTCTACGAACGCCTGGGCGGGATCGATTCGATTACCGCCGTCGTCGAGGATTTTCGCGATCGGGTGGCGGCAGACGACCGCATCAACAAGAAATTTGCCAGGACAGACCTGGTACGCCTCAGGAAGATGCTGATCGATCAGGTCTGCGAAGCCACCGGGGGACCGTGCAAGTACTCGGGCCGCAGTATGAAGGCAGCCCACGAAGGCATGGAGGTCACGAGCGGCGAGTTCGACGCCCTCGTGCAGGATCTCGTGGCGACCTTTGACCACTTCAAGGTCGGCCAGAAAGAGCAGGGTGAGGTCCTTGCGGTGCTTGGTCCGTTGAAGACCGATATCGTCGAGCTCGATTCCAGCCAGGTGGGGACGCCACTTCCGGCTGCGTATCAGGCGGCGCCGGCGCTCGCCAGGTAGGGTTGTCTATCCGGTAGCTCTTCTATCTACCCGCGGCGCTGGCCAACGTACCGGAATCCCAGCGGCTGGATCGCACCTGTCTCAATCGCCCGACGCTCGTGCGCTTCAGTGTCTACGTCCCCTGGAAATTGGTGGAGGTAGGGCGTCCAGGTGAAGAATCGCATTGCGAATCGTCGATCCAGTGCCTTTCGGAGTTGCGGGTAGCGATGAAGGTCGTGAAAGGTTCGCCGCCACTTCTTCAAGGAATCCGCAGCGGTACGACCACCCAGACGTTGTCGGAACCTTGGCTTCAGGGCGCTGCGCCGCATCCAAAACCACTCGGCGGTCTTTCGGTCGAATTTGTCCCACGCGAATTCATACACGATGATGCGGCCACGCGCGCGCAAGAGGCCGCTGATCCTGTCAAGGACAACGGCCAGGCTGTCGACATGGTGCAGCGCGAGGCCGGCCACTGCGACATCGAAACGTCGGGCCTCATCGAAATCTTCGATCCGGGTCTGGCGGAAGATCGGACCCTTCGGCGCTCTGGGATCAACGGCGACGACGTCATACCCATTGCGTTTCAGGGCACGCGCGAGCCGACCGTCTCCGCATCCGACTTCGAGGACCCGCGCAGGCGGACGTGGGAGTGTGGACTTAACCCACGCCTCAGTGGACATCCAGGAGGATGGCGGTTTCGTTGCCGACCGTCCAGGCATCGTGTCCGGGCGGGATCACAAAGGCGTCGCCGGCTTCCAGCTCACCCTCCGACCCATCGCGGCCGACGATTTTCAGCCGCCCCTGGACCATATATCCGACGTGCCGAACCTCGCAGCGATCGGTCTTCGCCATCGGCTTGATGTGCTCCGACCACCTCCAACCGGGCTCGTAGTGCAACCGGAAGATGCTCACGTCACCCAGCTTCACGACCTCCGCCTTGCCCTTGCCGAAGGCGCGTGTTTCGTCGGGAGCGTCAAGGCTCTGCTTGTGAACCGCCGTCTTCTCAGTTGTCGATGCGTCTGCCATCGTGACCTCCTTAAATCGAATCGTCGGCTGCTAGGAACGTCCCTCGACTGTGGCTAAACCCGGCTGCTCGTAAATCCCCATCAGGTTTCCCGCGGGGTCACGAAAGGTTGCGACAACCTCGCGGACGTTTTGGTCAACCGGATCAACGATCTCGCCGCCGGCCGAGACGACGGCGTCAATTGCCGCGGCCGCACTCGCAACCATGATGTAAACCATCAGCCCCGGCTGGGCCGCGACCGGCCGCCCGAGTACCCACGTGCCGCTGACCTCGCTGACAGTGTCGTCGAAGGCGGTCGACCAGTCACCCCGCTTTCGAACGTGCCAGCCGAAGGCACGTCGGTAGAACTCGGCCGATCGCTCGATATCGTTCGCCGGAATCTCGACGTAGCAGATCTTGCCCGTCCGGTAGGTGGGCGGCGCTGCCGGTGTGTCCATAGCTCTCGAAGCGAGCCTACACCCCGATGTCTTTGCGGACGAAGCGCAGGGCGCCAAGGCTCAGCGCGACGGCGCTGACGGCGAGGACCCCCAGTAGTGGAACCAAAGGCAGCCCGTGCAGCAGCGGCGTGCCGTAGTAATAGAAGGGCGACAGACGCAGTGTGGCATCCGGCCACTTGAGTTCCGGTCCGATGAAGCTGATGAAGAACCAGATCAGTAAGAGGAAGCTCAGAAGCCCGGTGTCGGCGGCGCTGCGGAGCCAGCCCGCGGCCAGGTAGCCGACGGCGGCGATCAGCACCCCCAGCGGGATCATGCCCAGCGTGGCCGCCGCCAGGTTGCCCAGGTCGAGGGTGAGTCCTGAGGCGGCGGCGGCAACGGCCGACGCGAGCAGCGTGATCACCCCAATGAAGACGGTGGCAGAGCCGAGCGCCGCGAAACGCGCCAGGAGTACGCCGAGGCGCCGCTGTGGCGTAGCCAGCAGCAGCTCGAGCCGGCCATCTTGCTCATCGGCGGACCAGCCGTTGACCTGGGTCACGGCAAACGCCATAAGGAAGAGCGGCAGCAGGACAAACATCGCGCTGAGAAAGCCGGCGTTGAAGCTGGCGTCCCCTCCGCCGATGTGCTTGATCAGGTTCATGACGGTGGGCGAGCTCGCGAACAGCGTCGACAGCCTCGCCTCCATCTGCTGGACGACGAAAATCATCCAGCCGGCGAAGCCCGCGATCCCCAGCGTCCACCAGACGGAAGGCATGGCGATCATGCCGAGGCTGCGCGCGTAGACCGAGCGCAACGACCAGTCTCCAACCGGCAGGGTACGACTCGCGGCGTGCGCAGGCCGCCGGAGCCAGCGAGGCAGTGGGACCGTCCCTCCCACATCGCGGCGAGCGAAGAGCCAGACCGCCGCAGCACTGAATACCAGGGCCAGGACGAGCAGCAGCACCATCGCGCCGGCATTCGTGCCGTAGCTCGGCACCAGGGGCTTGCTCCGGTTGTAGTAATAGATCGGAGAGAAGCGCGAGATCCACTCGCTGTTCGGAATGACGCGGTGGACCATGTCCATCACGATGAAGACGAGGAGCAGGCCAGCGGTCGAACCGGCCGCCGGACCTGCCTCCTGGGTGAATTGCGAGATCAGCAGGGCGATGCCGCCAATCACGGCGCAGAGCAACGCGAGGTTAAGACCGAAAAGGAGGCCATCCCCCAGGCTGAAGCTGCCACCAAACTTCTGCCCACCGGCGAACGTCAGTAGCCCGATCAGCAGACCCATCGCAAGCAGCGCGGTCCACATCGCCGCCAGCTTCTCCAGCGCCACCCCCAGCCTGGCGCGGGGCAGGGAGAGGAGCACGTCGAGCGAGCCGCGATCTTCCTCGGCGCGCAGCATGCGGCTCGCGGCGAGCAAGGGCCAGACCGCGATCAAGAAGATGAAGATGCCGATCTTAAACGTCGCGTAGCCACCGATGGTGTCGACCGCGACCACGTCGGCGTTCCATGCGAAGGTCGCGGCCAGGCCGACCAGTTGCTCCCGCGCCTGCGGCGTCGAGAGGAATGTGGCCACGCTCGCCATCGGCGACACCACGACGAGTCCCATGCCGATGCCCCAGCCCAGAATCGGGACGCGGTAGTCGCGAAGCGTCTTGAGGAAGACGCTCCTAAGCCACATGGTCGGCCTCGGTCGAGCGCGGCCCGTCCCCTTCGTAGTAGCGGAGGAAGATGTCCTCGAGGCTCGGCTCGTAGCTGGTCAGCGAGACGACCGGATAGCGCGCAGCTGCCTTGACGACCGCATCCGCGGACCCCTGCATCGCCAGGCGCACCCCATGTCCGTGATTCAGCGCCTCCACCTCGAGCACCCCGTCGAGCGTCTTGAACGTCTCAACGGGAATCGCCGTGGCGAACGTGATCGTCATCTCGTAACGCTTGATGGCCTTCACCTCAGCGACGTCTCCGATGCGCACGATCCGTCCGGCGCGGATGATGCCAACGGTGGTGCAGGTCTTTTCGACTTCGCTCAGGACGTGCGACGAGAGAAAGATGGTGCGCCCTTCATCGCGTGCCTCGAGGACCATGCGATCGAATTCCTGCTGGTTGAGTGGGTCGAGGCCGCTCGTCGGCTCGTCGAGGATCAGTAGTCGCGGGCGATGCATGAAGGCCTGGATCAATACCACCTTGCGCTTGTTTCCGGTCGAGTACTGGCGGAACTTGCGGCTGGTGTCGAGCTCAAAGCGCTCGACCAACCGCTTGAGGTACGCCTGATCGACGCTACCACGCAGGTTTGCGAAATACTCGAGGATCTGTCCGCCCGTCAGATTGGGATCGAGGGCAGGCTCACCGGGCACATAGCCGATGAGACGCTTGATCTCCAGCGATTGCTTCCAGCAATCGAGCCCGGCGATTCGCGCCGCGCCGGCGTCGGCGTGCAGCAGGGCCATCAGCAGGCGGATGGTCGTCGTCTTCCCCGCACCGTTAGGTCCCAGGAAGCCGAAGACATCGCCCTCCTCGACCTGGAACGAGACCTCGGCAATGCCGCGCTTGCCCCCGTAGCTCTTGGTGAGTTTTTCGACTTCGATCATGCTGGTCATGCCGTCTGCCTACTCAGCCGAACCAGAAATGCAGGGTCGACTCATCGGTGAGCGTCAGCGACCCCTTCGGTATGCCGAGGATTCGTTCGAAGGCCTCGGTGAATGAGGCTACGGATCGCTGGACGACCGCGAAAGTGATGGTCCCTGCCTGGCGGCCGATGAAGTAGTCGTTCGCGAGTTCCTGAAAGCCGAGCATCAGCGAGACGAAGACCGTGGCGGTCTCGTCCGGTGAGGCGACATGGAACACTCCCTCATCGATGCCCTGCTCGATCACGGCACAGAGAAGCGGGACCATGCGGCTCACGGTCAGCCGGCGGAGCTTTTCACGGACGATCGCGTTGCCGTCCGAGTTCCAGATCTCGATGATGGCGAGGACCAGGTCTTTTTGTTCCGCCTTGCGGCGGGCGATGCCCGCGAAGAACGTCTCCAGCTTGCGCAGCGCCGGCACGTTCGGGTCATCCAGGAGAGGCGCCAGGTCCGCGATGGCCACGTCGGCGAACCGCTCGACGACCGCCTCGAGCAGCGCCTGCTTCGAATCGAAGTAGTGGTAAAAGGCGCCCTTGGAGGCGTCGAGTTCGTCCAGGACGTCCTGGATGCTCATCGCCTCGTACCCTTTCGCCTGGACGAGGCGTTGGGCCACGTCCAGGAACGCGTCGCGACGGACCATATGAAGCGTGGCATTCACGGTCCGGGCCATGCGTGCACTATATCAGACCGACGGTCGGTTTATTTATGGCTCAGCGTTCGCCAGGGTGCTGCCAAGCAGTACGCCGTCCGCCCAGTAGGTGCCGGCGGAGCTGAGCGGCAGCAGGTCCCAGGTGTCGCCGCTGTATGGCAGGACATTAATCGTCGCCACGCGACTGCCGTCGAGAAGGTCGCCCGGGTTCAGCTCGCCTACCCGGCGGCCGTCGCCGGTCGGGTGGCCGGGCGAGGCGATGACCGCGCGTCCGTCGGCGAGGACGACCCGAATCACCCGATGGCCGAATGGGGCGGGCGTGTACCGGACGATCGCGATCGGCGCAGCAACCCGCTTGCCGGCGTCGACCGTCCAAACGAGCATGCCGGCCCGGAGGTCAGATACGAGAATGGGCCCATCGGGGGTCGCAATACGGGTTGTGGCCGCAAGGCAGATCGGACAGCCACCCCGGCCGGGGAACTGGGTGGGATCGTGGCTCTCGAGCGAGATGACGCCGTGATCGTCGATGGTACCGACGACATGCTCCGCCGAAGGCCTGCCGGCGATGTAGTCGAATCGGAACAGCTGGCCGTCGGCCTGCAATGGCACTGCCTGGAGCACCTGGACCTGCTGGACGATCCGGCGGTCGTCGGTGGCGGTCAGGTGCGCGGCGTCGAGCTTCTCGTGGTGAACAATCGCGTCGAAGCTGGTGGCGTCTTGAGATCGCAAGGCCGCGACCTCTTGCGACGCCTCGTCGTCGGACGGCATGCGCACCACCGGCGGTCCGCAGAACAGCGGCGGTCCAATCGTGTCGATCAGCCGGTACTTCAGGTCGGGCGTCGTGAGCGGCTGGCTCAGCCCGCTGTACTTGGCTGAACCACATGCGGTGAGGGCGAGCACGAGCATGGCGACCGTTAAGCGGCGCACAGAGTTAAGACGTCACCGATCGGAAAAGGTTCCACGAGGCAAGCGGCGCTGCCTGATGCCGTAGAGCGCCACCGTGCCGCCGCCCGCACCCAGCGCAGCCGCGAGCGATCCTGCGAGAGCGGGCAGCAGCTGTCGGCTCGCGATGCCATAGGCGACGGCGCCCAATCCCGGAAGGCCGAGCGCGGCGAGGACCGCGAGGCCGAGCCAGATCGTGGCGGGCGTCACCCAGGTCGTGCGCAAGGAAAGCCCGCCCGGTCGAGACCACATCAGGGCCATGAAGCGATCCGCCACGGGCAGTAACCGTAACTGCCAGGCATCAAGCGGCGGCGCGTCTTTCGGAACTCGGGTCCAGGGATAGCTGATCACAGAACAACGCGCCGCGGGGTCACGGCTTTCTCCGCCGGTAAGAGCGAGCCGGAAACATTAGTACGCGCCTGATTGATTCAGCCGTTGCGCGCTCATAGAATCCGCCCGCAAGAATGCGGGCTCCCGTTCTTCGACTGATCGCCCCGTTGCTCGCCGTCGCCTTGACCGCATGTGGTGCCAGTCAGGCCGGAACACCCTCGCGCCCGTCGACGGCGACGCCGACCCCCGCCATCTCAGCCACGGCTACGCCGACGCCGCATGTCACCGTGGTCGACGCCGCGTACGTGGCCGCCGAGCTCGGTGGCGTCGAGCAGGGAATCCGCCTCCCCGATACCCCGGCACAGGAATATCTCAGCCTTGGGCGCCGCCAGCAAAGTGCCTACCATCTCCTCGCCGCCCACCCCGATTGGATGCCCGCGGTCCTGAACGCGCTGCCGGCGTCGGTTCGCTCTGCGGTCCAGGCCAATATCAGCGCCGCGCAGCAGATCGATGACCTGAACGGCGCCAACGCTGCACTGCCGCACTGGCGGATCATCGCGCCGCCGGCGCCTGACGTCCTGCTCGGCTACTACAGCGAAGCCCAGCAAGCCGACGGCATTGCGTGGCAGTATCTCGCCGCCATCAACTTGATCGAAACCAACATGGGCCGCATCCAGGGATTGAGCTCGGCGGGAGCGCAGGGGCCGATGCAGTTCATGCCGGCGACCTGGGCCAGCTATGGCCGTGGCGACGTCAACAACCCGCACGACGCGATCCTTGCCGCCGGTCGCTACCTGCAGGCGCACGGCGCCCCCTCGAATATGACGCGGGCGATTTACGCCTACAACCCGAGCATGCTCTATGTACGAGCCGTCCAGCTCTATGCCCAGCAGATGTTTGCCAGCGAGCGGGCCTTCCTCGCGTACTACAACTGGGAGGTCTACGTCCAGACCAAGACCGGCGAGGTGCTCTTGCCGGAAGGCTTCAGCGGCTAGCCGCATTCGCCGGCGCGGTCAGGACCCGGTCCAAGAACCGGTACGTTCGCTGCAGCGCATCGTCGATCGCGTCCTGGTGCGCTGCCGCCCCATATCGGAGGAATCCATGGGGCGCTCCCGGGTAGGTGACGATTTCTTTGTCGGTGTTGAGCGCATCGCGAAAGGCCGCGATCTGATCGGACGTAATGCTGGGGTCCGCGCCACCGAAAACGGCTAACAACGGAATCCGGATCTCGGCGGCGAGCGGAAGCGGCGAAAGCCGGCCCGGCTCGGCTTGAAGATGGCCGTAATATGCGACGGCGCCGGAAAGCCCGTGTACCCGTGCCGCCGACACGTCGGCGAGGCGGCCTCCCATGCAAAATCCCCAACACGCCACCTGCGAGGCACCTCGCGCCTGCATATCGTCGACGGCCGTCTGCATGTCGGCCAGGAATCGTTCGTCGGCGAGCTGCTGGGCACGCTGCATCGCGCGGGCCATCGCCTCCGGCTTGCTGCCGGTCCGCTCCGGTGCTCGCATCGACTCCGGCAGATCGCCCTGTCGGCCGAAGAAGTCGACCAGCGCCGCGGCGTGGCCATGCCCGGTGATGCGCCGGGCCAGGTCCTTGTAGAAGTCGGTGTAACCCCAGATGTCGTGGATGATGAGCACCGCGCCGCTCCGGAAACCGGTGGCCGGCAGGGCCACGAACTCTCGCAAGGCCACGCCGTCGCCGGCCCGCAGGGTTCGCTCCTCCTCGTCGACCGCCGCCGCGGGACGGGGACCGTCATCGTCACCCGGCGCGGTACACATTCGGCCAGTTTAGGATTTGAGCCCGCGAACGAATTCGGCGACCCGGTCCATCGCGGCATCGACCACCGGCAGCAGGCCATGGCCCACGCCGGGGAACGTGACGAGCTGCCCCCGACGCAACAGCCGTGCCGAGGCGCGGAGCAGGTCAACCTGGGCGAACGGATCCGATTCTCCCGAAAGCAACAACACCGGGCACTCGATCTTCGGCCAGTGTTCGGTGCGAAGATCCTCGGGATGGCCGGGGCGATGCAGCGGGTAACTCAGGAGGATCAGGGCGGCGTACGGCACCTCGATCGCCGCCATGCTCGAGACGCGACCACCGTAGGAATGCCCGCCGGCGATCGCCCCCGCCGGCACCTTCTCGATGAACACTGGCACGGCGCGTTCGGCCTTGGAGCGGGGTAAGTCGATCGCGGAGGCGGTCAGCTTGCGGGCCTGCAGCGCTTTGACGTACGGCCGCATGCTCGTCGCATCTCCCGAGGCACCGTGGGCGAGGTAGATCGCAGGAATGTTGGATGCTTTGGAAGGCACCCGCTAACATTAGTGGCGCGACCCATGGCACGCGTCCTGCTCGTCGAGGACGAGCCCAACATCGCGTCGATCATCGTCTTCAAGCTGGAGCGGGAAGGGCACCAGGTGCGCTGGGAGGCCACCGCAACAGCCGTGTCATGACGGAGTTCCGTGACACGGTGACCCCGCAGCGCGCCCGGGAAGCCGGCGTGGTGGCGACCGTGGAGAAGCCGTTCAAGCCGACGCAACTGGCCCGGCTCGTCGCACAGTTAGCGCCCGCGCCTGCCGCGGGCCGGCCATGATGACCGTCCTGGCGCGCAAGCAGGGCGCCGCGCTCGTGATCCGAGACCGCGCGCTGGGCATCTTCACCGACAAGGGCTTTACCCCCGTCGATTTCAAGGTCGAGCTCGCCATGAAGCTCGCCACCCGGCTGAAGTACACGCCGGTACTGCCGGCCCAGGAGATGGAGGAGCCCGAGTTGCTCCGCTTCCTCACCCGGTAACCCGAGCGTAAGAGCGCTGCCCGGCGAACGTTGTTTTAATCGCCATGACCCCTGAAATCGAGCGCCTGGTTGACAGCGGGAGGCAGGCGGAGACCGCGGGGAATGTCCGTGAGGCGCTCGTCCGCTTCGAGGCGGCGGTCAAGCTGGCTGGCGAGGACGCCGTGCCGCGGCTGCGGCTGGGGACACTCTGCCATCGGACGCGCGACTATTCGCGGGCTCGGGAGGTGCTCCACGAGGCAACGCGCCTCGACCCCGACAACGCGGAGGTCGCGTTCCGTCTCGGCCTAAGTTGCGATGCACTGGGAGACCGGGAGGAGGCGCGCGCGGCGTTCACGCGCGCCATGATGCTTGCGCCGAGCGGCTGGCAAACCTGGTTCCTGATCGGCCGGGAGCACCGCGAACTGGGCCACGCCGAGGTGGCGCGCCTTGCCTACTACCGCGCCCTCGATGCGGCGCCCGACGCGCCGGAGCTCCTCTTCGAGCTGGGGACGTTGCTCTGGGAAATGGGCATGCGCGACGACGCGTTCGCCTTGCTCGAGCGTGCGGTGCGGACCTGCCCGGTCGACCCTGGTTACACATTGCAGCTCGGCCTGGCGGAAATGGAGCGAGACAACCTGACGGCGGCGCGCCGGTTGCTCACGACCGCAAAGCACCTCGCCCCCGCCGAGCGGCGCATCGACCTCGCCCTCCAGGACCTCGCCTCTCGAACGAAGGCGCCCCGACGACGCAAGCGCGCCGCGTAGCGCGGCCAAAAACAAAGGCCGCCGGTTGAGGGCGGCCTTGTGGGGAGGAGGGGGACGGGAGGATTTTTGAACCTGAGCGCAGGCTAGCAGCGCCGCATTACGGCGCCGCTAAACGTCAGGCGCCCTGGCGGGCGCCGGCGTCGGCCCAGCGCGGGGTCGCAAGGTCGGCCGTAAGCACCTGCTCCTGCGC
>VBFX01000327.1 GCA_005889395.1 Chloroflexota bacterium | reverse complement strand
CAGGATGTCGGCCAGCAGCGCGCCCAGCAGCTGCGCCCGGGTTTGGGCGGTGAGTGTGACCCGGCGGGCGCTCAGGTAAGCGTCGAGGACCTCAGTGGCCCGTTGGCTGATGGCTTCCTTGTCGAGCTCGTTGGCGCGCTCGCCCAGTTCGCCGATGATCCGGTCGTGCACGGCGGCCTTGATCCGGTGAAGCCGCTCGGCCTCTGGCAGGTCGGCGAGGTTGGCGTTGGCCGGCATCGGCGCCGACGCCTCGATTGACGGTGCCGGCTTGCTCGCGGCGATCCGCTGGGCCAGGGTCGGGGCCGGAGCGGGAGTCGGTGCCGGCGCTTGCGCAGGCGTGGCCACCGGGCGTGGCGCTGGGGCGGCCGGTTTCGGCTGGGCCAAGGGAGCGGGCGGAAGCGGCCGGGCGGCGGGCGGAACCGGACGGGCGGCCGGCGGCAATGGCCGGGCAGGTGCCGCGCTGGGTGCGCTCCGGGGGGCTGGCGGAGCCTGGGGAGGCGCGGCGGGGGGCTGAAGGGCCCTGGCCGGTGGTTTTGGGGGCGACCCGGGCTCGCCCTGGGATTTTTGAATACGTTCGAGCAGCGACAAGCGGTTCCTACCCCCAGTTCGTTCGAATTCGCGAACTGCGCCCGATGCTACGTAGGGAGCCTTACGAACCAGACTGCGTCGAGGTAACAGCCCGATGGCACCGCTGCCACAGCCATTTCCCGGCAGCGTGACTGGGAGTGCAATTCCCTGCGCTGCTCGAATTCAGGGTACGATGTCGCCAATTTTGTTTGGAGGTTATTCATGTCATTGTCCAAGATCCTGCTGATCATCGCCCTCATCTGCTTCATCCTCGACGCGCTCGCCGGCCGGATGAAGTTCCGGGCGCCCTTCAGCCTGCTTCCCGCTGGGCTCGCCTTCCTGACCGCGTCGTACCTGTTCTAGGCGCTAGAGAAAGCCAAGTTCCATCTTGGCGTCGTCGCTCATCATGTCCGCGCTCCAGGGCGGCGAGTAGACGAGCTCGACCGTACAGGAGTTGACGCCCGGGACTTCTTCGACTTTCGTCTTGACCTCGTCGAAGAGGTCCTGGGCCCAGGGGCAGCCGATCGCGGTCAGCGTCATCTTGATGAGGACGTTCCCTTCGTCGATGCCGACCTCGTAGACCAGCCCCAGCGACATGATGTCGAGCCCGATCTCGGGGTCGCGGCAGGTTGCCAGCTGCGCATCGATCTGCTGCCGGAGATCGCCCGACGCCGGTGCCTGGGTCGTTTCCATGGTGTCCGCCATAGCTCTGATCTTAGTCCCCGACTTCGACGTAGACATCTCCGTTCTGGATCGTTACCGGGTACGTCTTCGCCGGGATCACGGCCGGCAGGCCGGTGACCTGGCCGGTCCGGACGTCGAAGCGCGAGCCGTGCCGTGGGCATTCGACCGACATCTCCCAGAGCTCCCCCTCGCAGAGCGAATACTCCTCGTGCGTGCAGGTGTCGCCAATCGCATAGAAGTTGTCATCTTCGGCATGGATCAGGCAGATCGGCTCGCCATCGACCTCCACCCGCTTCATCGACTCCTTTGGTAGCTCGCTGGTGGAGGCGACCCGCTGCTGGGTCACGCTACTCAATCCGCGCGGCCAGTTCCTGATCGACCGCCTCTCGAACCTGGGCGACCGGAATCCGGTCCAGGACCTCCCCGAGAAACCCCTGGACCAGCATCCGCTCGGCCACGGGATGGGGGATGCCCCGGCTCTCGAGATAAAAGAGGTGCTCGGGGTCCACCGGACCGACGGTCGCACCGTGACTGCAGCGCAGGATGTCGTTATTGAGGATCTCCAGGATCGGCTCCGAGGTGGCCTTCGCCTTCTCCGACAACAGCAGGTTGCGATTGGCCTGGTTGGATGAACTACCTCGGGCTTCCGGCTCTACGCGGACCACGCCGACATAGACGCTCTTGGCACGATCACGGAGCGCTCCCTTGAAAAGTAGGTCCGAAGTGGTGTGCGGTCCAACGTGATCCTGCAGTGTCCGAAAGTCAAAGGCCTGGTCCCCGGTCCCGAAGAACAGCCCCTTCAGATCAGCGGTCGAGCCGGGCCCCTCGAGAATCGCCTCGACCCGGAGCCGCGCCATCTGACCGCCAAGCGCGATGGCCAGGGCGTTCAGGTGCGAATCCCGGCCGAGCTGGAACCGTTGGTTGGCGAACTGCCAGGTCTTGGTGCTCCAGTGCTGGAGCGCAACATAACCGGCATTCGCGCCTTCCTCGAGAAAGACCTCGGCAGAACCGCTGGCGAGCACCGCTTCCTGGCGATCTGCGCTGAGGAACTCGTCGACGTACTGAAAGCGAGAGCCCTTGCCCCCGATAACCAGCGAATGCGGTAACACGGCGGCTCCTGAGCCCGCCGACCAGAACTGACTGACCAGCGGGTCGTCGATCGTCACGCCGTCGGGGACGTAGAGGAAGGTTCCGCCACTGAACAGCGCTGCGTGCAGGGCGGCGAACTTGTCGCGCTCCGGCGTGACGCCGGTAAAGAGGTATCGCTGAACCAGCTCGGGGTGGACGCGTGCGGCTTCGGCGAGCGGCATGAAGATCACACCCTGCCGAGTCAACTCGGGAGCGATCGCCACGACCGCTGGCGAGGTGCCACGCTGGCGAAGCGTCGCTCCGACGTTCTCGAGCGCGCCAAGCGGCGCCGTCCCGTTCGGCTGCTGAAAGGGCGCATAGCCATCCAGGTCGAGCCCCTTCAGATCCACCTGCCGCCAGTCCTCCTGGCGCTTCGTGTTCGGGACCGCCAGGCCCTCGTAGATCCCAAAGGACGTCAGACGCCGCGCCCGCAGCCAGTCGGGCTCGCCGTGGAGGGAGCTGAGCTCCTCCACTGCCGATTTGGTAAACGCCATCTACCCTACGGAGCCGATCATCTCGAGCTGGATCAAGCGATTCAGCTCGACGGCATACTCGATGGGCAGTTCCTTGGTGAAGGGTTCGATGAAGCCGTTCACGATCATCGTCTCCGCCTCAGCCTTAGTGATGCCGCGGCTTTGCAGGTAGAAGAGCTGCTCGTCGGAGACCTTACTGACCGTCGCCTCGTGGCCGATCCGGACCTGCGGCTCGTCGACCTCGGTGGTCGGATAGGTATCCGAGCGCGACTCCTCGTCCAGCAGCAACGCGTCGCAGCGAACGAAGGACTTCGAGTTCTTCGCGCCAGGGTAGACCTTCACCAGCCCGCGGTATGAGGTCCGGCCGCCATTCTTCGAGATCGACTTGGAGACGATGTTGGAGCTGGTGTTGGGCGCGACGTGGACGGCCTTGCCGCCGGCATCCTGGTGCTGGCCTTTGCCGGCGAACGCCACGCTCAGCACGTCGCCCTTCGCCCCAGGTTCCATCAGGTAGATGGAGGGGTACTTCATCGTGATCTGCGAGCCGAGGTTGCCGTCGACCCACTCC
>VBFX01000320.1 GCA_005889395.1 Chloroflexota bacterium | reverse complement strand
GGTATGACACTTCGCCCGCGGTGGAGGGAGTATCGCTGACGCTACGCCGCGGCCAGGTCGTCGCGTTGATGGGTCGCAACGGATCCGGAAAGACGACACTCCTGAAGTTGATCGGCGGTGGGCTGCGGCCGCAACGGGGCAGCGTCAGCAACGAGGGCCTCGCCGCCTACGTTCCGCAGGACGCCGATTCATTGCTGTTTGCGGCCAGCGTGGATGAGGAGCTGCGAGGCCAGTCTGCGGAGGTCGTCGCGCCATTCGCCGCCTGGCTCCATCGCTACCCGCGTGACCTCAGCTCGGGCGAACGTCAGCAGCTCGCCATCGCGTTGATGGGCGCGCGCGCCGACCTGTTGCTGCTCGACGAACCCACGCGCGGACTCGACCCCCAGGTGAAGCGTGCGCTAAGCACCTACCTGCGAACCCGGGCGGGCGCCGGCGCGGCGATCCTCGTCGCTACGCACGACGTTGAATGGGCGGCCCGCACCGCGGATCGGATCCTGTTGATGGCGGATGGCGAAATCTACGCGGATGGTCCGCCCGCCTCGGTACTGAGCGACTCTCTGGTCTTCGCGACCCAGATCAGCAAGCTCGTCGGCGGCGGCTGGCTGCTGCCGGAGGAGGTCCCCCTCTGAGCGGGTGGCTCGTCGCGCGCAGCGAAGATGCGCTCCTGCTCGGTCTCACCGGTGCCGGGCTCGCGCTCTTCATCGGTCCCCTTTTCCTCGGACCGGCTTTTCCGCAGCCGGTGGTGCTCTTCAGCGCCCTGGTCGCGGCGTCCGCCCTCGTTGTGCTGGCGGTCGCCCTCCAGACCCATCGCCTTTCGACGCGCTTGCTGGCGGTGCTGGCCGCGCTGGTCGCGATCGATGCCACACTCCGCCTCGTCATCGTCATCGGCCTGCTGGGCTTTTCGCCCATCTTTTTCCTGATCATCGCGGGCGGCTTCGTTATGGGTCCGAGCTTCGGGTTCGCCAGCGGCGCATTGACGCTCCTGCTCTCGGCGGTGCTCACGGCCGGCCTGGGGCCATGGTTGCCCTACCAGATGCTGGGCGCAGGCTGGGTCGGCATGGGGGCCGGATACCTGGGCCGGGTGACCCGCCGCTCGAGCTCGCCGTGGGCCATCGCCTTGCTCTGCCTGTACGGCGGCGCCGCCGGCTTCGTTTACGGCCTCCTGCTCGACCTCTGGGAGTGGCCCCTGCTCGTCGCTGCCGGGTCATCGCCGCTGAGTTGGGTGCCAGGAGCCGGAGCGGCCGCGCTGCTCCGCCGCTTCGGCGGCTTCTACCTCGCGACCTCGCTTGCCTACGACACCTTCCGCGCCGCTGGCAACCTCGTGCTGATCGGCGTGCTGGGTCCGGCCGTGATCCGGGCCCTCGATCGGTTCCGGCGCCGCTTTCTCCTCGACTGGACCGAACCCGTGGCGGCTCCGGAAGCGGCCCCCGCTAAGATGCCGGCAGATGTCCGAACTCCCGCCTGAGATCGCGGTCGAGCACGAACCGACCGACTCCGACCCGGCGCCCGAAGCTATTCGTCCGGACAGGCCGCGCATCTGGCCGGAAGAGCCGCGCGCACCGCGACCCCAGATCAAGCGGCCGATGGAAGAGTGGCTCGCGGAATTCGAGGAGCGCGTCAAGCAGCAGGATGCGCGCCCGCGCGAGCAACCCGGCCGCCGGCGACGGCCGCGCGGGCTGGCGCGGATCGTCCCGGCCGCCGCTACCCCACGCCCCGAGCGGCCGGCGGAACGGGTTCGGGGTGAGAGTGGCGGTCCCCAGCCGGGTGATCAGCAACGCCGCGGCCGGCGACGGCGAGGGCGCGGCGGCCCGCAGGCGACCGGCGAATCCGGACAGGCACCGCGAGAGGGCCAGCCATCCCGGTCACCGCGTCCGGCATCACCACCACGGCAGCCCGGAGGACCCGGACCGCAGCGCGGACGGGACCGGCGCCCAAATCCGCCGCGAGGCGATACGCCGCCACCGCCCTCGTCGTCCGACCCGCAGTCCGATCCGAATCGCCGCCGCCGGCGCCGGGGTCGTGGCCGAGGCCGCGGTCCACGGCCTGGCGGTCCGAGTCCAGGCGGGGGTCCAGGCGGGCCTCCGGGGCCCAGCTGACGGCTCGGGTCGAGCGGAAATTCGCCGGAATAGAATGGACCAGCGTGGCGTTGGCATGAGTAGCGATTTTTCGCTTTTTGAGAGGCATCTCGATGCGCTATATCGCAGCGCGTTGCGCCTTACGAGGAAGCCGGAAGACGCCGAGGATCTAGTGCAAGAAACGTATTTGCGAGCCTACCGATATCGGAATCGCTTCAAGCCGGGCACCAACGAGAAGGCCTGGCTCTTCACCATCATGACCAATGTGTTCCGGAATCGTCTTCGCAAGCGA
>VBFX01000319.1 GCA_005889395.1 Chloroflexota bacterium | reverse complement strand
CGGAGCACGTGCTCGAGTCGATCCGGCGCAACAAAGTCGCGATCAAGGGGCCGCTCACGACGCCGATCGGGAAGGGAATCCGATCGGTGAACGTCGCGCTGCGCAAGGAGCTCGACCTGTACGCGCTGGTGCGCCCCTGCAAGAGCTATCCGGGCGTTCGTTCTCGCTACGACAACATCGACCTGATCATCGTGCGCGAGAACACCGAGGACATCTATGCCGGGATCGAGTTCCAGGAGGGCAAGCCGGAAACCGAGCAGATGATCAAGGAGATCAGCGCCGCGACCGGCAAGCCGATCCGTCCGGACTCCGGCCTCAGCATCAAACCCATTTCCGTGACAGCGAGCGCGCGGATCGTCAACTTTGCCTTCAATTACGCCCGCAGCCATGGACGGCGGAAGGTGACCGCCGTGCACAAGGCCAACATTATGAAGTTCACCGACGGCCTCTTCCTGCAGGTAGCCCAGGAAATCGCCAAAGAGCATCCCGACATCCAGTTCAATGATCGGATCGTGGACAACATGTCGATGCAGCTGGTGCAGAACCCGAAGGAATACGACGTCATCGTCATGCCCAACCTCTACGGCGACATCCTTTCCGACCTGGCGGCCGGGCTGGTGGGCGGGCTCGGCCTGGCGCCCGGCGCCAACCTGGGGGACGAGATCGCGCTCTTCGAGGCGACCCACGGCAGCGCCCCGAAGTACGCGGGCACCAACAAGATCAACCCGATGGCGATGATGCTGTCCGGGGTGATGATGCTGCACCACCTGGGCGAGACCTACGCCGCCAACATGTTGGAGGGGGCCATCGCGGAGACCATCCGTGAGGGTCGCGACGTCACGTACGACATGAAGGCGGAGCGTAACGATCCCTCCGCCGTGGGGACCAGCCAGGTGACCCATGCCATCGTCGCCCGGCTGGAAAAGGCCCGCACGCCCACCACCATCTGAGGCCCCCACCCCGACCCTCCCCCGCCAGCGGGGGAGGGAGGTGAACGGAATGAATTCGCTCGGGCGCGGGTAGACTTACAAGCAACATGGCCAGTTATCGCGACATGCTCAAAGCGGTCAAATCACGGATCCGTGAAGTCGACGTCCGGCAACTGGACGCCTCGCGCAACGGGTCCGGCAAGCCGGTCGTCATCGACATTCGCGAGCAAGATGAGGTGGAGCAGGGCATCATTCCCGGCGCCATCCATATTCCCCGTGGCTACCTCGAGTCGCGCGTCGAGCAGTATGTCCCGGACCATGACACCCCGGTGGTGGCCTATTGCGCCTCGGGGAACCGTTCGGCGTTTGCGGCCGAGACGCTGACCCAAATGGGATTCAAGGACGCCGCCTCCCTCAAGGGCGGTTTCGGCGCCTGGAAGGACGGCGGGTTCAAGTTCGTGGTTCCGCGGGACCTCACGCCGGCCCAGCAGAAGCGGTACAGCCGCCACGTGTTGATTCCCGAAGTGGGGAAGGAAGGCCAGCTCAAGCTGCTCGACTCGAAGGTGCTGATCATCGGCGCCGGCGGCCTCGGCTCGCCCGCCGGCTACTACCTGGCCGCCGCCGGCGTGGGCACGATCGGCATCGTCGACTCGGACACCGTTGACGAGAGCAACCTGCAGCGGCAGATCCTGCACAACAGCAAGCGGATCGGGCAGCCGAAGGTCGACTCGGCCAAGCAAACCCTCGAAGACCTCAACCCCGACGTCAAGGTGATCCCCTACCAGCAGCGGCTGACGCGCGACAACATCATCGAGCTGTTCAAGGACTATGACCTGATCGTCGACGGCAGCGACAACTTCCCCACCCGCTACCTGGTCAACGACGCGAGCGTGCTGTTGAAGAAAACCGTGATTCACGGCAGCATCTTCCGCTTCGACGGCCAGGTGAGCGTCTTCCAGCCCTTTGTGGGACCCTGCTACCGCTGTGTCTTTCCGGAGCCGCCACCGCCGGAGCTGGCGCCGAGCTGCGATGAGGCCGGTACCCTCGGGATCCTCCCCGGGATCATCGGGTTGTTCGAAGCCAATGAGGCGGTCAAGATGCTGCTCGGTATTGGCGAGCCGCTGGTGGGCCGGCTGCTGATGATCGATGCCCTGACGGACGAGTTTCGGACGCTGCGGCTGAAGCGGGATCCGAAGTGTCCGGTCTGCGGTGAGGGCGCCCACTTCAAGGACTTCGTCGACTACGAAGTCTCGACGGCGATTCCGACGCCCGCCTGATGCCAGACTCCCCGAACGGTCTCGCCCGCGTGCTCGTGGTGATGGCACATCCGGACGATGCCGAATTCGGCGCCGCCGGAACCGTGGCGCGGTGGGCGAAAGAGGGCCGTCAGGTCACCTACCTCATCCTGACCGACGGCAACCGCGGCAGCAGTGACCCGGCGATGACCGCGGAGCGGCTCGCCCAGATCCGTCATGCGGAGCAGCGGGCGGCGGCGATGAAGCTGGGCGTGAAGGATGTCTTTTTTCTCGGCTATGACGACGGCTCGCTTCAGCCGACTCTCGATCTTCGCCGCCAGATCACGCGCTGGATCCGACGGACCAAGCCGGACGTCGTCATGGCTCCCGATCCGACGCGTCGCTGGACCGGGCAGCGGTACATCAACCACCCCGACCATCGGGCGGCCGGCGACGCCACCCTGGACGCGATCATCCCGGGATCCGACACGCGGTTGGTGTTTCCC
>VBFX01000318.1 GCA_005889395.1 Chloroflexota bacterium | reverse complement strand
CGACCACACCTTCTGCAGCGGCGCCCTGAAGCGCCAGTCGGTCACGAAGTGGTACGTCTCGGCCACGCGGGATATTTTAGGAAGGTGCTCTTCAACATCGCGAAGTCCTTCCGCATCCGCGGCGTGGCTGACGGCCCCACCCTGCCCTCCCCCGCTCGCGGGGGAGGGTGAGAGTGCGGGTTTAGTCCGGTGGCCGGTTAGAAGCCGTGGTCCTTGACCCAGGTCGCGGCGAGGTCGACCGGGTCTTGCTTGTCGACGTCCGCGCTCTTGTTCAGGGCCGTGAGATCGGGCGTGTTCAGTTTGGCGTCGATGCTGTTCAAGAGCGTGGTGATCTCGCTGTTCAAGACGTCCGTCCGGATCAATGGCACGACGTTGTCCGCCTGCTGCAGATGCTTGTCGTCATCGAGGACGACGAAGTTGTTCGCCGTGATGCCGCCGTCGCTGGAGAAGACGAGACCGATGTTGATGGAACCTTGCTTCAGCGCGGCGAACGTCAGAGGCCCGCCGGTGTCGAGCGACTTGAACGACTTGAACTTCAAGCCGTAGGTTTGCTGGAGCCCGGGCTGGCAAAACGGCCGTTGCGGGCACTCGGGTGGCCCACCAAGCGTCCACTGGCCGGCAATCGCGGGGGTCACATCAGACAGCTTGGTGAGGTGAAACTGGTCGGCTTCGGCCTTGGTAATCGCGAAGGCATTTTGATCCACCGCGGGCGAGGGATCGAGGGCTTTGACACCCTTGCTGGCGAGTCGGGTGTTGATTTTCTGTACGTTGGCGGCGGCGTCGGTGCCGGCCTCCAGGTCAGCGCTCTGACGCTTGTCGATGAAGTTGAGATCGGTGGCGGCGTAGCCTGCGTAGAGATCGATCAGGCCGTTCTCTAACGACGGCTCGACGATCTCGCGATTACCGAGCTTGTCCCGATAGGTGATGGTGTAGCCCTTGTTCTTGAGTGCATCGCCATAGATGTGTGCCAGGATGATGCTCTCCGAGAAGTTAAAGGACGCGATCCGAATCGTCGCTTTAGCCGAACTGGACGGCCCACCTGTTGAGCCGCACGAGGTTATGACCAGGGATAGGGCGACCATGCTGGCGCCCAGAACCAAGATTCGCTTTAGACGCATTGCTCCACCTCCAAGAAATGACCGAAAACTACGCCGCGACTGGTGCCGTGTCGAATGCTGTGCCTGACGGTCCCTCCTTCTGGCTCGATTTCAATGGACGAAGCCCGGCCGGTGTGGACAGCCGCTGCACCCCGGCGAGCGAGAATTCGACGATCAAGGAAAGCACGGCGACTATCACAGCGCCGGCGAAGAGCATCGGATAGTCCTGGAGCCCGAAGCCGTCGACGATGAACCGACCGAGGCCTCCCCACGCCACCACGGCCGCGAGCGTTGCGGTGGCCACGACGTTTACTGCTGATGTGCGGATACCGGCCATGATGAATGGCATTGCTATCGGGAGCTCGACGCGCAACAGTACGGCGCGCTCGCGCATCCCCATACCGCGGGCCGCCTCGCGAACGTCACTGTCCACCTCGCGCATCCCGATATAGCTGTTCGTGACCATCGGTGGGATCGCGAGCGCCACAAGCGCCACAAACGCCGGAACCGCGCCAAATCCAAGCACCTTGGGGCCGGACACGAACCCGAAGAGCTTCGCCGCGAGCACCAGCACGGCAAATGAGGGTATCGCTCGGCCCACATTCGAGAGGTTGATCGCGAGGATCCCACCGCGGCCGTAGTGACCTACGGCAATCCCGACGGGTAGCGCGATCAACGCGGCGGTCAAGACCGACGCTCCTGACATCAGCAGATGCTCGAAGGTCCGATGTGGGATGCCTGCGTCCCCCTGCCAATGTGCTGGGTTCTGGAACCATTGGATGACTTGCCCGAAGAAGCTCATGGCACCGCCCGACTTCTCGCCCAGGGTGTGACGACGCGTTGCAGACCAGCCAGGCCCAGATCGGACAGGACGGCCAGCGCCACGCACAGCACTGTTCCAACCACCAATGGCGTCTTGAAGTCGCGGAGCAGTCCGTCGTAGATCAGGCTTCCCAGGCCTCCCTCGCCGATCAAGGCGGTCACGGTGACAAGGCCGATGGTGGTAACAGTCGCGATGCGGACACCGGCGAGGATCCCAGGGAATGCCAGCGGTAAATCCACCCGCGCCAGCTCGGCGAGCGGCCGGAAGCCCATCCCGCGGGCCGCCTCCCGCACCTCGTCGGGCACTGCGTTCAACCCAACCACGATGTTGCGAATCAGGATCAACAGCGTGTAGCCGACGAGGCCGATCTCCGCGGTCCATAGGGTCAAGCCGGTGAACGGTAACAGCAGCGAGAAGAGCGCGAGCGACGGGATCGTATAAAGGATGCCGGTCACCGAAAAGATCGGTCCCCGGAACACGCGGCTTCGCCAGGCGAGAAGGCCAAGCGGAACGGCAATCAAAAGGCCGACCACCACCGCGATCAGGGTGAGCTGGATGTGCTGGAGGAGGGCGGCGATGATGACGTCGGCGTGCCCCGATATCCAGGACCACCGGATCCATGGGTCTTCGACCGCCCCCACGATCCCGGTGGCGAGCATTGCCGCATGCTAGCAGGGCATTCCGGAGGCAATCAACTTAAAGTAGGAGTTTCTAATGATTCGGCTGGAGCGGGTCACCAAGCGCTTTCCGGGC
>VBFX01000347.1 GCA_005889395.1 Chloroflexota bacterium | reverse complement strand
TCGCGGACCGCGACCAGCGGAAACTGAACCTGGGGTACGCCGTGATCCGCAACGCGGTCTGTGAGCTCGCCCAGGTGGACGAGGAGGCGCTGGGTGAGTCGTACATGCGCCACAGTGATGTCGGTGACGTCATCGAAGAAGTCCTCCAGGGCCACACGCATCCGCAGCCGACATCGCTGCCTGAGGTGCATCAGACCTTTGTGCGCGTCTATGAACAGCGCACCGTCAAGAAGAAGACGGAGGCCCTGCGTGAGCTACTCGACCGGCTCACACCGCGCGAGGCGAAGTACATCGGCAAGATCCTCACCGGCGACCTCCGTATCGGGCTTCGAGCCGGCCTGGTCGAGGAAGGCATCGCCAAGGCGTTTAGCGCGCCCCTGGCCGATGTGTCGTGGGCGTCGATGCTCACCGGCGACCTCGGCGAGGTTGCCCTTCTGGCCCGCCGTGGCGCGCTGCGCTCGGCACAGCTCCGCCTGATGCACCCGCTGCAGTTCATGCTGGCCTCGCCAGAAGAGGACGCGGCGGCCATCATGCGGCGGGTCGGCGGCGAGGCCTGGGTGGAGGACAAATACGACGGGATCCGCGGCCAGCTGCATAAAGAGGGTGACCGGGTCGTCCTCTACTCGCGCGATCTCAACGAGGTGACCGCCGCCTTTCCCGAAGTGGTCGCCGCTGCCGGAGCGGTGCCGCACGACGTCCTGTTGGACGGTGAGCTGCTCGCCTACAAGGATGGTGCCGTGCTCCCCTTCTTCGAACTCCAACACCGGCTTGGTCGCAAGGTCGTCAGCGCGCAGTTGCTCGCCGAGGTCCCGGTCATCTTCGTCGCCTTCGATGTGCTCTACCTCGACGGCCGCAACTTGCTGACCGAGCCGCTGCGCGAGAGGCGCCGGCTGCTCGAGGGACTCGACCTCCCCTCCCCCTTCATGCTCGCCTACCTGATTCGCGCGCTCGACGCCGCCGAGTTGGACCGGATCTTTGATGGAGCCCGGCAACGCAACAACGAGGGGCTGATGGTGAAGGACCCGGAGAGCCACTACACGCCCGGCCGGCGCGGGCTCGGCTGGCTGAAGTTGAAGAAAGCCCTGGCCACGCTCGACGTGGTCGTGACCGGCGTCGAGGTCGGACACGGTAAACGCAAGAACGTCCTGTCCGACTACACCTTCGACCGACTATTTCAAGTCGATCACGCTACGGGACTATGGACGCTTCCGCTCGGTCCAGCCCGAAGTCGTGCTCGAAGTCGCGTTCGACGCGATCACGGAATCGGGGCGGCACAACTCCGGTTACGCGCTGCGCTTTCCGCGGATCAAGCAGATCCGGACGGACAAAACGGTGCGCGACATCGACACGCTGGCGAGCGTGGCCCGAATGCACCGCGCCTTCACGAGCGAGCGCGTGCAGCTGGTGGAGCCGGCCCAGGCTTAGGCGGAGACCGCCAACCGCGCCTGCGACGCGGCGCGGTTGCGGGCGACCACGATCAGGGCGACCGCGAAGATGATGATGCCGCCCGCGATCACGAGGCGGGCGTTGATCGCCTCACCGACGAAGATGGTGCCCAGGATGACGGCGACGACCGGGTTGACATAGGCGTAGGTCGACACCAGTGACAGCGGCGCGGAGCGGAGCAGCCAGACGTAGGCACTGAACCCGACCAGGCTGCCGAAGACGATCAGGTAGAGCAGCGCGAGGAGCGAGGTAGTCGACACCTGCTGCCAGTGCACACGGCCGAGCTCGCCGGTCAGGATGCTGGCGACGCCGAAAAGCAGGCCGGCCCAGAGCATTTCCATCGCGGCCGCCACCAACGGGCGGAGGGGCAACTTGACGTGGCGGGTGAAGACCGAGCCGCTCGCCCAGCACAGCGGGGCGGCCAGCGCGAGGGCGGCGCCGAACAGGTTGATGTGACCCGAGCCGGGGGACCCGATCAGGAACGCCACCCCGCCGAATCCGATCAGCAAGCCGACGATGACGAGCGCAGGCAGCCGGCGTCCGAATACGACGCGGTCGATGATCGCCATCCACAGCGGCGCCGTTGCCACGAGCAAGGCGACGACCCCGGTCGGGGCGTACTGCTCCGCGAGGATGACGCCGCCGTTGCCGCCCACCAGCAGTGCGCCGCCGATTACAAGCGCGGCCATCCACTGACGGGTGCCGATCGGATCCCGACGCCGATCGCCGGTGCGGATGGCGAGCAGATAGAGCACGCCGCCAGCTGCGATGAAGCGCAGCGAGCCCATCATGAGGGGCGGAATCGTCTCGATGGCGTATTTGATGCCCAGGTAGGTTGAGCCCCAGAGGATGTAGACGGTGCCCAGGGCCAGCCAGATGCGGGCGGCCGGTCTGGCCGCCCGCCCTCCGGCTTGCCGACGCAGCGCCTCCGCCACGTCAGCCGGACTGAATTTGGGTTTGGCTGCCACGGGCGACCTGAACGGGGCTCAGGCTGCCTTGCGCTCGTCGTCCCGCCGGCGGGCAAAGGGCCAGCGAAGACGCGCGTTGTCGTGCGTGGTCACGTACCGGGAGTGCCGGGCCAGCCGGCGCTGGGTGGCTTCCCGCTCCAGGTGTGCCTGCTTGTCCATCGCCCACGTGTAGAGAGAGTAGTAGTCGTTCATGCTCGTCACCTCGCTGTAACCGTTTCGTACCTTCAGACTAGTTACAGTGAAATTCTACCGTGTTAGGTTTAACCCGTCAAGTGGTATAAGGGGGTTACAGGTGAACGAGTCGGTAACGAATTCGGCGCCTCTGATGCCCATGGTGGTTGGTCACCTGGCGCGGCTCCAGACCGGCCTGGATTTCATCAATACGCTGGATCTCTGGCCGGTCAGCCATGACCACCTTGACTCCCCTGCCGCCGCTTTGGAGTGGCTGGTCGAGCACGACCTGATGCATCGCGAAGCGCGGGTTCACCTGCTGGCCCAGTACGACGCGTCACCGGCCAGCGGCCTCGAGATGCTGAGCCGGCTGGGCCGCGCCCGCAAGGCGATGCGCGGCGTGCTGGAGGCGGCCGCCACCCGGCGGGCTCCCGACGCGCGTGACCTCGCCGAGATCAATCGGGCGCTACGCACCCACTACATCTATGAACTGGTGCCCGCGACCGACGGCGTATCGCTCGATCACCGTCACCAGGGAGATCCCGTCGACGGCGCGATCGCCCGGCTGGCCGAGTCGATCGCCCGCGAGCTGATCCAGGGCGATTCGGCGAGGCTGCGGATCTGCGAAAACCCGCAATGCCACTGGGTCTTCAAGGACACATCCCGAACCGGGAAGCGCAAGTGGTGCAGCATGCGCAGCTGTGGCAACCGGGCGAAAGTCGCTCGGCATCGCGCCCGCCAGAAGGCGGTAACCGCGTAATTTACAATGACCGCCCGGAGGGGTGTCCGAGCGGTTTAAGGTGCGGCTCTCGAAAAGCCGTGTGGCGGTAACGCCACCGCGAGTTCGAATCTCGCCCCCTCCGCCAGGCACCTGCTCACCGAGTCGCGGTTCAGCGAGCCGTCCGGATGGTGATCGAACTGGCGCCAAGGGCGTCAAGGTAGTCACGAACGACGCCAGCGAGCCGGTCGACATCTGGACCAGCAAGGGTCGCCCGATAATTCGGGGGACCCTTGACCGCGCTGAGCCCCGCCGTCGACAGTGCTCTTTGAGCGGCCTGGTTATCCGCGGGACAGTTGGCCTCGGCAAGCACCGTGCCGTTCGCCTCAGTCGCGAACTGCAGATAGGCGCTCGGGCTGGCCGACAGGACCACGAAGCGCGTCTCGCCTGCCAGGAGTCGCCCTAAGGCGGCCTCAACGGCCGGTGCGATTTCGGCACCCCGCACCAGTCGCCCGCGGCGCCGGTAGTTGCGCCAGATCAGGTAGGTGATAAGGACAAGGGCCAGGATCGCCACC
>VBFX01000321.1 GCA_005889395.1 Chloroflexota bacterium | reverse complement strand
CGCCTCGCGCTCGCCAAGCTTCTGCTGCAGGACGCCGACTTGCTGCTGCTCGACGAACCGACCAATCACCTCGACCTCGAAGCGATCGAGTGGTTGGAAGGCTTCCTGCGCCTCTCCCGGGCCGGCATGCTGATCGTGTCGCACGACCGCCGCTTCCTCGAGCACACCGCCGACGACATCCTGGAGCTCCAGGCCGGAGTCGGCGAGTGGTACCCCGGGAATTACCGGCAGTACGTCCGGTTGCGACGCGAACGCCGCACCGTCAGGCAGAAGGAGTACGAGGCGCAGCAGGAGTACATTGCCCGAACCGAGGAGTTCATCCGTCGCTACAAAGCCGGGCAACGCGCTCGCGAGGCGCGCGGCCGGCAGACCCGGCTTGACCGTCTGGCACGCGTTGCACCACCTGCTGATGATCAGCAGATCCATATCCGGCTACGCGCATCCGTCACGAGCGATCTCATCTTTCAAAGTGACGGCCTTACGTTGTCGTACGCCTCCCCCTCGGGGGGAAACACAGAGTGGGAGCTCAAAGTCCCAGCCTTCACCGTGAACGCCGGCGAGAGGGTGGCGATCGTTGGGGCGAACGGCTCCGGGAAGACGAGCCTGCTGAAGGCGTTGCTCGGCGAATTGCGGCCGCTGTCGGGGCGCGTCAAGATCGGCCCGCGCGTCGCCATGCGCTACTACGACCAGCACCTCGCCGATCTCGACCCCAGCAAAACGGTGCTGACCGAGCTACAGGATGCCTTTGGCCTTCCCGAGGAAACGTTGCGCACCTTTCTCGGCCGCCTCCTCTTCCATGGCGATGATGCCTTTAAGACGATTCGGTCGTTGAGCGGCGGTGAGAAGAGCCGCGTGGCGCTCGCGAAGTTGATGCTCGACGACGCCGGGCTGCTGCTGCTCGACGAGCCCACCAACCACCTCGACATCCCGGCCCAGGAGATGCTCGAGGAGGCGCTGCAAGACTTCGAAGGCACGATCCTTTTCGTGTCCCATGACCGGTACTTCATCGATGCCATCGCGACACGGCTCTGGTCGGTCGAAAACGGGGCCATGACGATGCACCTCGGCGACTACAGCGACCTCGAACGGCGCCGGCAGCGGTCGGAGCCTCCAATGGTCGCGCCCGAGCCTCGAAAGTCCGCTCGTACGGGAGGCGCCTCGACCGGCCGCCCTGCGGGGAAACCCGGCCCGTCAACGGCTGGCGTGGAAGATCGCATCGACGAGCTCGAATCCGAGGTCCGCCGCATCGAGGAGCAGTTGGCGGACCACGAGACCTATGACGATCCCACGCGGGTCGCGGAGCTCGCTCAGTCGCACGAGGACGCATCGCGCCGGTTGCGAGCGCTCTACCAGGAGTGGGAACAGGCCGCCGGCGCGTAGACCGGTACCAGGGCCGGTCGCCACTTAGCCTCGGCCCGGTGGCCACCGACGACCCGCGCTACCTCCTGCCGGTGGTATCGCTCGCCTACGTTGTGGCGATCGGCGCCGGCCTGCTGGCGATCGATCAGCTGACCGAGTACATGCCTGGGGCCTGGCTCGAGCTGTTAGGCGCCGCGGTGCTGCTCCTCTCCCTGATGACGATTGCCGTCCTGGTGCGTGCCGCCTTGCGCCGGCGTCGGGAGGGATTGGGGCGCCGGGCCCTGCTGTGGGGCGGTAGCGCGATCGTGCCCGCGGCGCTTGCAGCGCTGGCGCTCTTCAGCCTGGTCGAGAGCGTCCAGAATGCGGCGCTGATCAGCGGCGCGGATGTCCACCTCACCCGCCCGGTGATCGAATCGCTGCCCCAGCCCCCCGGTGCGAAGCTGATCGACCAGCGGCCCGGCCTCGCCGACACCGAAACCATCTACCAGGACTTCACCGCCCAGAACTTGACCAGCATCGTCCCCTATTACGAGGCCCACCTCATAAAGGATGGTTGGGTCGAGGACAAGGCATCGGCGGCGACCGACATCGTGCGCTTTGCGAAAGGCGCGTTCGTCCTCGCCCTGGAGATCAACCCGCCGTCGGGTGGCTATACGCTGACGGTCGACCACGTCAACCCGAACCTGCTGCAATCGCCGCCTTAGGCGCGGCGCACAAAAAGGACCACCGCAACTCGTTTCTTCGGCCCGATGACGTAGCGGAGTGGCGCCCCTAGCATCGGAAGAGTCGGATTACCCGGTTCAACGGAGGGATTTTGTCTATGGCGATCGACCAGGGCGTACGCGCGAAAAAGGAAACCAGGGCGGATGCCCAGTCGGTCATCGACCTCGCCCACAAGCAGGGGCTCAAGATCGTCGATTTCAAGTTCATCGACCTGATCGGGACCTGGCAGCACTTCTCCATCCCCGTCCAGGAGCTGACCAGGGGCCTCTTCAGCGAGGGCATCGGCTTCGACGGCTCGAGCATCCGCGGGTTCCAGCACATCCACGAGAGCGACATGCTGCTGATCCCCGACGCGTCGACCGCGATCGTCGACCCGGTGCTGCGCGTGCCGACCCTGAGCATCAATTGCGACGTCATCGACCCCATCACGCGCGAGCCCTACTCTCGCGATCCACGCTATGTCGGCAAGAAGGCGGAGGCCTTCCTGCTGTCGACCGGCCTCGCCGACACCGGCTATTTCGGCCCGGAGTGTGAGTTCTACATCTTCAACAGCATGCGGTTCGATCAGAACCAGTTCTCGGGCATGTACGAGATCGACTCGGTGGAGGGCGTCTGGAATTCGGGCAAGAACTCCGAGCCGAATCAAGCCTACCGCCCGCGTTACA
>VBFX01000119.1:10900-13383 GCA_005889395.1 Chloroflexota bacterium | reverse complement strand
CTTTTCGGAGCCGATCACGTGGACCCAGGTCAGCCCGTTGTCCAGTTCGATCGGGTTCCCACTGGCATCGAGGTAGACCGCCGGAACGTTCGGATCCGGATGATGCCAGGTGGCGTGGATCACGACACCGTCCACGAAGATGTCGGCCTTGCCGTCACCGGTGAGCTCGTAGGCCTCGGTGAAGTAGCCGTGGAAACTGTTCGCGGGGTTGGTGTCAAGGAACGAGTTGACGTACTCCACGATGACGGTCTTGGCGTGCACGCGGCCGGTCCCGACGTTTATGAACTGCCTGCCGTCCTGGGATTTGAAGGACTGTTTCGAGGCGGCATCGTATTGCCAGAGAGCCCCGTGATCGGGGACGCTGATCTGGGGCGCCGGATCCCCGGTGAAGGTACCATCCGGGTGCTTCGAGGCGATGTCGTAGTACAGAGCACCGATTTTCTGCTGCGCGGTGTAGGTCGTGACGTTGTTGCCGTGCATCATGACATTGTGCGGCGCAAACCGCGTGTTGTTGTCGCGATAAAAGACGTTGCCGGCACCGCGGCTGTAATCGTTGACAAGGTTGGGGTACTTCCAGACCAAGCCCAGGACGTAATCATTAGCGCCCGAGCAGTAGATCATTCCCCGATACATGATCTCCAGGCGGATGGTGATCAAGCGGCAGCTCCGCACCGGCCCAACGAGGTCAGGAAGAGGATGCCAGTAGACGACACTCAGGCGGGGGATCGACCCTTCACTGATGTATTCGTAAACCATGTCGGCCTGCTGCATGCCGGCCTGCGGACGCGCGTCGATGCTGTTCTCGATCTGGATGATGGTGGGCGCGCCTGACGCTCCGATGCGGGCGGGGTCGCCCTGCGACGGCACCTCGATGACGGTCGTGAAGGACAGCTTCCACTCCGCCGCGAGCGGGTCCTGCTTGCGGTTGACCGCGGTTTGCGGAATCGATAGCTGGTACTGTCGGCTGTGTCCCAGCTTGAGGCTGAGGGTTGCGCTCTTCCCGTCGCCCGACCAGCTGACTGGCTTGTCGTAGGGCTTGCCGTTCAGCGCGATGGGTGTCCTGGCGCCGTCCATGGGCTGTGAGAAATCGATCTTGACGTCGCCGATCGGCTTCACCGACTGCTGGCCATCGGCCACCGCCTTGTTGTCAACCCTGACGGCAGCAATCGACGGCGCAGCCTCGGTTTTGAAGCTGAAGCCACTGCTGACGCCACGTCCGGAGGTGTTCTGTGCGTCCTTGAGGCTGACGTGATAGGCGGTGCTCGGTTTCATCGTCGGCCGGAACTGGAATTCCTTGGCACTGACGGCTTTGAAGGCGACCGCTACGGAGGGCGTGAGGCTGAAGGCCTTCTCGACGGAAGTGGGCTTCATCTCCTGGTTGAAGTGCAGATCGATGGTCGCGGTGCGTGGGACGGCCTGGTCACCGTCGTTGACGTTCGCGCTCACCTCGAGCGGGGTGGTGATGATGCGAATCACGATGGCAGCCGCGACCACCAGGATGGCGATCGGTAGCAGCCACCAGCGCTGACGAAGCGTTTGCGTCCAGGTCATTGATCACTCCCTATTACGTGAACCCAGGTCAATCCGGTGTTGAGGTCCACCGGGTTGCCGCTGGCATCGTAGTAGACAACGGGTAAGTCGCGATTGGGATGTTTCCATGTCGCGTGGATCATCCCGCCGTCGGAATAGATGTCGGCCGATCCTTCGCCGGCCAGCTCGTAGTACTCGGTGTTGTAGGTGCGGTGCACGCCGGTGTTGCCCGGGCTGTTGTCCAGCCGCGACTGGACGTGCTGGATGATCAGGTTTTTGGCATGGACCTGGCCCGTGCCGACGTTCGTAAACGGCGCGCCGTCCTGCCATTTGAGGTACTCATGCGAGTTGGCATCATACCGCCAGACGGCCCCGTGCTGCGGGATCGAAACGCTGGTGGCCGGTGTCGCACCCGGGAGGGGCGCGTCCGGATGTGCCGGCGCGACGTCATAGTTGAGTGCGGGCAGGTTCGCCTGTGCCGTATGGGCCGTGATCTGGTCTGGGCGGGCAATGACATTGTGGGGCGCCGCGCGATCGGCGGCCCGGTACATGTAGGCATACATGTAGTTGTAGTCATAGACCACGTTCGGCCACTTCCAGACCTGGCCGAGGACGTAATCATTGGCACCGGAGCAATAGATCATGCCGCGGTACATCTGCTCCAGCTGCACCGTGATCAGGCGGCAGCTTCGTACCGGCCCGATCAGGCTGGAGGGGGGATGCCAGTAGACGGCGCTCAGCCGCGGGATGCCGAATTCGCTGATGTACTCGTAGATCATGTCGGCCTGCTGCATGCCGGTCTGCGGCCGGACCGTCGGCTGCGAGCTGTTCTCGATCTGGATGATGATCGGCGCCCCTGAGGCGCCGATCCGTGCCGTCGATCCGGCTGACGGCACCTGGACCACGGTCGTGAAGCCGAGGGTCCAGTCGGCGACGGCGCGATCCTGCTTTCG
>VBFX01000119.1:0-10824 GCA_005889395.1 Chloroflexota bacterium | reverse complement strand
GGCGACGGCTAGCTGGCCGTCGGCGAGGGGCGCGTCGTTGAAGGTCGCGCCCGCGACCTTGGGCGCGGGTTCCGTGCGAAACGCGACCGAATAATTCTCGCTCCCGAAGCCAACCCCCTTGCGGGCGCCGATGACCTGTACTTTGTATGCCGTGTCGGGCTCGAGTTGCGGACGGAATTCGAAGGCCCGCGGGCTTTTCACGACCATCGTGTACGGCACGGACGGAATGATGCGAAAGCCCTTGGTCACCGACGCCACGTCCATGTCCTGGTTGAAGGTGAGAGCGACCGACGAGCTCCGAGCCACGGCATGGTCGCCGTCGGTGACGCTGGCGCTGACGGCCAGCGGGGCCGAGAGTGCGCGGAGCACCAGCGCAGCCGCCACCAGCGTCAGGACGATGGGGAAAATCCACCAGCGGCGCTTTAGCGTCGCGGTCAACCCGCGCTTGCGGGCCATGGTCTGGCGCATCAAGGGATCCTCAGCAGGGTACTCCGACCGGCCGCACAGGCTATTTCACGCACAAACCGGAGTCAACTGCAACGGCTATCCGGCTTGTTGAGCGTGCAGGCTGACGGTTTTCTTGGCGGAGACCCCCCTTACGCCAGGACTACGCCACCATCATCCGCGGCAACAGGAGTTGCTGGCAATCGAAGAGCACGTCCAGGACGCGCACCGGGTCACGCGTGACGTTGCGATTGAGTGCGCGCAGCAGCTTGCGGCTCAGCGGCCGCACGAAGCGGGTGATGTCGTCCATCAGGGGTGCCGGGACCGCACCTCGGCGGTTCTCGATGATCTCCTCAATTGACAGCAGAAAGTCATCGACACGGCGCACGTCGGCGCGCCGCTTCAGCTCGTGGCTCCGCCGATCGGCCGCCGCCTCGAATTCGCGGTGTATTTCCTCGATCGCATCGCTCAACATCTAAATCGCTCCCTTCACTGACCCCGAATACACTGATTCATTTACGTACGAAAGATGATACGCGTACTGTTACATAGTTGGGGAGGGCTGTCAAGGATTTGCGCAAATAGCCGCCCCCGGATTGGAAAAGACGGCGGACAGTGCTGAAATCAGGCGCTGAGGCCGTTTCCCGACACTTCCTGGAGCGTATCCAGTTCGCGGACCTGGTTCAGGTCGAGGCCCTGATTGCCCAGCGACTGAAGCAGACGGAGCACGTACTTGACCCCCGCCAGGTTGACGCCCTTTTGACGGGTGAGAAACTGGATCACGCGGACCCGTCGGATGTCGTCCTCCGAATAGCGCCTCCGGTTGGTGGCGGTCCGCTGCGGTTTGATGAGATTCTCGCTCTCGTAGATCATCAACGTGCGTGGATGCAGATTCAGGATCTCGCTCGCGATGCTCGGCGTGAAGACCGCCCGCCCGGGAGCGATCGCCGGCGTCCGCTTCCGTTTTCCCACGCTTTAACCCCTTGGGCCCCCGCGCGCCACGAATGCCTGGCCCCTAACTTTATATTCACGATATCACATATTCCTGAGGCGTGCAAGCGGCATGCCCCTCCTGGGACCGATTTGAAGGTGGCCGCGTAGAGTTAGACACGAGCGATGCTGGCGATCGAGCAATACACCCGGCGCCTTCTCAAGGACTTCCACCCGATCGTGGCCGCCAACCGGCCCCCGGTCGACCTGGCCCCGGATCCGGCCGAACGCGAGCGCTTCGTGCGCGGCTCGGGCGGGCTCGTCACCGGGCTCTCCGGACTGGCGCAGGCGACGGGGGCGGTCTGGGTCGCCTCCGTCCGCGACGGCTTCGAGCGCGAGCTCGAGCTGGGGAACGGCGGCGAGCCGATGATGGTGGAGACCACCGACGGCTCGCGATTCCAGGTGAGCTGGGTCAATCCGCCGCGGCTGGTCTACGACCTGTACTACAACACGATCGCCAACCCGCTGCTCTGGTTCGTGCAGCACTATCTGTGGAACCTGGCGGAAGCGCCGGTGCTGGACGACAGCACGCACCGTGCCTGGACCGAGGGCTACCGCCTTGTCAACCAGCTGTTCGCTCAGCAGATCGTCCGCGAAGCGCGACGCGGCCGGAAGCGGCCGCTCGTTCTTTCCCACGACTATCACCTCTACCTGGTGCCGCGGCTGGTTCGACGCGAGCTGCCGGACGCGGTCATCCAGCATTTCGTCCACATCCCGTGGCCGACGCCGCAGTACTGGAAGGTTCTGCCGCACTACATGCGCGATGAGATCATGGACGGCTTGCTGGCAGCGGACATCATCGGCCTGCAGACCCACTCGGACGTCCGCAACTTCCTGCTGACGTGCGAGGAAAATATGGGGTTGCCGGTGGATCTCCGCCAGCAGACCGCGTTCTATCGAGGCCGCACCGTCTGGGTGCGCCGCTATCCGATCTCGATCGACGTTCGCGAGTTCGAGCGCAGCGCTGCCAGCCCGGCGGTTGAGCGGGCCGAGCGTGAGGTGCTGCGCTGGCGTCCCGAGCAACTCGTTTACCGGGTCGATCGCATCGACCTCTCCAAGAACATCGTCCGCGGGTTCATCGCCTACGAACGCCTCCTGCAGGCCCATCCGGAGTGGCACCGCCGCGTCATTTTCTGGGCGATGCTGCAAAAAACGCGCCAGGACGTACCGGAGTATCGCGAGTACGCCCGCCAGGTGGTGCAGACCGCGCGGCTCATCAACGGCCGTTTCAGCGCCGGTGACTGGCAGCCGATCCGCCTTGAGCTCCGCGACGATATGAACCGGGCGGTGGCGGGCTACAAGCAGTTCGACGTGTTGCTGGTCAATCCCATTTACGACGGCATGAACCTGGTCGCGAAGGAAGGGATCACGGTCAACCGCCGCGGCGGTGCGCTGGTCCTCTCGGAGAATGCCGGCACGCACGAAGAGCTTGGCGAATGGGCGATCACGATCAATCCCTTCGATGTCGATGCCACGGCGCAGGCCTTGCACCGAGCGCTGCTGATGGATCCGGTCGAACGGCATGCGCGCGCCGAGAAGATGCGGGCCGTGGTGCAGCAAAACGACGTCGCGCGCTGGATCTCGGCGCAGTTGCAGGACATCCGCGACCTGGTCGAGCCGCTGGCGGCGCGGCAGCCCGAGGTGGCCAGAGAGGACCCCATCGCCGTGGGGCGCGAGGGCTCGATCTAGTCCGACCGGTCGGGTCCCGCAGCTCGCGGAGAAGCTGGATCAGGCCCAGAGATGACGGGCGCCGGCGAGCTCCGGAAACTCGGTCTCGGGGATCAGGAGCCGGCTCTGCACCGCCGCTTCCATCAAGGAGAAGATGACCTTGACCCCGGCGAGGTTGATGCCATGGACGGTGGTGAGCTCACGGATCAGCCGGATGCGTTCGATGTCGCGGCGCGAATAGCGGCGACGCTGGGTGGGGGTCCGTTCCGGCGCGATCAGGTTTTCGCTCTCGTAGACGAAGAGCGTGCGCGGCTCGATGTCGAACATGTCGGAGACTTCGCTGGACTTATGGGGCAAGGCCAAGTGGGTCCCTCCAGAACGCAATACTGTAAACCATTATACCCAAAATATCAACATTAGTGATAAACAGCCAACGGCGACGACGTTTGCACGGATTGTGGCGGGACGCCGGAGCAGCGTGACGAAGCGGTAAAGGTCACCCAATGGCTGTGCGGGGGCATATCACCTTAGCCGTGGTACCCCGCGCTTGAACGCGCCGGAACTTGTCGATAGTCTCACGCCCGAACGGCGCAGGAGCCGTTCCCTCGAGCATGTCGGGCATCTTACGTCAAGTCACGGCGTTTGGAGGCAAGGTTGTGCTGGGCGTGATGCTTCTCGCGCTCCTCACACCCCCGTTTGGCCTGCGGGCCTACCTGGATGCGCGCGCGCAGGAGCAAGCCCAGGCCGCCCAGGTGATCCACAGCTTCGGCCGCCCGGTCGCCGCGGTGGTCAAGACCCCTGTCACCGCCCGGCCGTTTGCGCAGATGCCTCGCTCACCACTCGACGGCGTCAAGGGCAAAGGTGCCTGGCTGATGATCTTCGACGGAGATTGGAATGATCCCGATGCCGACCGCGCCGCGTCGATCGTCGATGCCGCGGTCCGCGCCGACCTCAGCCATCTGTACATCCGGATTGCCGACTCGCGACACCACTTCTACGGCGCGTCGGCGCTGATGGACCTGCTGCCGATTGCACACGCGCACGGCCTGAGTATCATCGGCTGGATCGAGCCGATGCTCGACGACCCGACATCCGACACCGCCGATGCGCTGGCGGCAGCTCAGTTCGAAGAGCAGGGCCAGCGCCTGGACGGGCTGGCGCTAACCATCGAGGGGGATAGCACGTCGGATCCAAACGTTGGCCAGTACCTGTCGGGCATTCGCGGTGGGATTCCCGGCATGAATGGGCTCGGTGAGCGCTACCTGTTGATTGCCAGCACGCTGCCCACCCCCTACGATCATCCCGGCTACGCCTACGCCACGATGTCCCGCTACTGCCAGGTCTTCGCGCCGATGGTGTACTGGCGCGCGACCGGGCTGCCGCAGTACAGCGGTGCCGATGGGACACGGGCGTACGTCGCCCAGGTCTTCCAGCAGTTCCACGACCCGGGCGTCAACCCCTACCAGCGTCCGTTGACGATCACCGCGCAGGCCTACGATGCTGCCCCCGAGTACGGCACGCCGGGGGCGCCACCGGGCGATGAGATCGTGACCTCCATGAATGAGACCCGCGCCCAGGGCGGCATCAGTTGGTCGTATTACCGGCTGGCCAACGCGGATAACGGGGTCACGGACGAAGAGCAGCAAGCGATCACCGCCTTCCCGTTCTGGCAGCGCTACAGCCCGGGAGGCATCGCAGCGAAAGCGTTGATCGCGTTACCCGACCAGCCAGTCGCGTACTAAGGAGAAGGGGAACCAATGAAAACTTTCTTTCGCCGTCTCACGCTCCCGGCGGGCCTCCGCCGCAAGTGGGTGGTCATGCCCGCGCTCGGGGTCCTGGTGCTGGCCATCATCGGCGGGCTCTGGTTCCTCGGGCACTCGGGCGCCAACACCGTCTGGAACCAGCCGAGTGTGCCGATCAGCGACGTCCTCGATCGTGTCGACCGCGGCGAGATCGCCACGGCCAGTATCAGCGGGCAGCGCATCTTGCTGATCGACACCGCAGGCCGGCAGTCGTGGACGATCGAGAAGGAATCGTCGATGGGCTCGACCGAGCAGTACCTGCGCAGTCACCACGTGAAGGTCGCGGTTCAGTCAACCGACGAGACCTCGGTCGCGACGGTGCTCCCCAACTTGCTGGGCTTGCTCGTCCTCCTCGCGCTCCTGTTCATGCTGCTCCGGCGCTCGAACCTTCTCGGAAATCCGATGGGGGCGATGACCAAGCATCTGGCGGAGTCCCGCGCCGGTGACGGCGAGCCGGTCACGTTTGCCCAGGTGGTCGGCGTCGACGAGGCGAAGCACGAGCTCGAAGAAGTCGTCGAGTTCCTCAAAGCGCCGGGCAGTTTCGGTCAACTGGGGGCACGCATGCCGCGGGGCATCCTGCTCGTGGGCCCACCAGGCACCGGCAAGACGCTTCTCTCACGCGCGGTGGCGGGCGAGGCCAAGGTTCCCTACTACTCGCTGAGTGGCTCGGACTTCGTCGAGATGTTCGTCGGTGTCGGCGCGGCGCGCGTACGTGATCTCTTCAAGCACGCCAAGAAGAATGCGCCCTGCATCGTCTTCCTCGATGAGATCGACGCGCTCGGCCGCAGGCGCGGCGGCGCGCAGATCCGGACCAACGAAGAACGCGAACAGACCCTCAACCAGCTGCTGGTCGAGATGGACGGCTTCAATACCGATTGCGCCGTGGTTGTGATCGCCGCAACCAACCGGCCCGACGTACTCGACCCGGCGCTGCTGCGCTCCGGCCGCTTCGACCGGCGGGTCGCGATCGACGCGCCCGACCTCAACGGCCGACGCGCCATCTTGAGCCTCTACGCCGCGCACAAGCCGCTCGCCGAGGACATCGACCTCGACGTGATCGCGCGCCAGACGCCCGGCTTCACCGGCGCCGACCTGGCCAATCTCCTAAACGAGGCCGCCATCCTGGCGGCGCGCAACAAGAAAGTGGCGATCGGCAGCCTCGAGCTGGAGGAGGCCAGCCTTCGCGTCATGGCGGGCCCGGAAAAACGGAGCCGGATGATCACACCGGAAGAGAAGGCGATCATCGCCTACCACGAGGTCGGCCACGCCCTGGTCATGAAGTCGATCGCCAAGAGCGATCCCGTGCACAAGGTGTCGGTGGTCTCACGCGGGCAGGCCCTGGGCGTCACGATCCAGCTGCCGCTCAAGGACCGCTATCTGACGTCGAAGTCCGAGCTCAACGCGCGCATGGCCGCGGCCATGGGCGGGCGCGCCGCCGAGGAGATCATTTTCGGTGACGTCACCACCGGCGCCAAGCAGGACATCGAACAAGCCACGAGCATCGCGCGCCAGATGGTGTGCGAGTTCGGAATGAGCGAGCGACTCGGCCTGGTCACGCTACACCGGAAAGCCGATGGCGACAGCCAGTTCTTCTCCGAGCTGACGGCGGCCGATGTCGATGCCGAAGTGAAGGCCTTGACCGATGCCGCCTACCAGCAGGCGTACGACATCTGCCAGACCCGCCGCGCCACCCTGGTTCGGATCGCCGAACACCTGCAGATCGTGGAGACGATCGACGGCCCGGAGCTCGACCGCTTGCTCCTGGGGGAGGCCGGCCCATCGACTGTCATGGTGTCGCCCGAGGTCAAGTCGGCGGTCGCGGCGCGCATCGCCGCGGCGCAAGCCGATGAGTGGGAGGAAACGTCGAACGGCGCGCCGCAGGAGCGCGAGGGGCTGCCGCCGATCGCCGCCAGTTAGATTATTTCCTCGTAGAGGTCGTAGACCTGCTTGAGGTCGTCCGGCGGCTTCACGCCGCCAGTTTTGAGCGACTCGAGCAGCATCAGGATGTACTTGACCCCGGCGAGGTTGACGCCTTTCTCCCGCGTCAGTTGCTGTATCACCTGCAGCTTTCGCACGTTACGTTGCGAGTAGCGCCGGCGGTTGGTGGCGGTGCGGTAGGGCTCGATCAGGCCGAGGTCTTCGTACATCATCAGGGTTCTGGGATGCGTTTCCAGGATCTCGGACGCCACGCTGATGGTGTAAAGGGGCTTGTCGAGGTCGAAAGCTCCGCCGATCCGGGCATCGCGATTGGGGACCAATCGATCTATTCCTTGACCCAATCCTGAACGCCGCGACTCAGACTGGCGGGCGTCGTCTCCGACTTGATCAGGTAATCGAGCGCACCGAGCTTCAGGCCGCGGTCGACCAGCTCTTTTTCGCCGTAGTTCGAAAGGATGATGACCGGGATGTTCCGGGTCACACCGTCGGAGCGGAGGTTCTCGAGCACGGCGAAGCCGTCCATCTTGGGGAGCCGGATGTCGAGGAAGACGATGTCGGGCACCTGGCTCTTGGCGTGATCGAGGCCCTCCTCGCCGGATTTCGCTACGGTGACCCGGTAGCCGTCCAGCTCCAACTTGAGCTTGTACATCTCGGCCACCGCCGGATCATCTTCGATGAACAGGACGTTTACGTCCTCGTCGATTACCTCACTCATATCCCCTCCTTAAACGAACCGCCCGCTTTTCCACGCCGGAGCGGGCTAATGGCGCCAGATGGCAAAATGGACATCGTGCCTGTCACCTTTCCCCCCTGTCCACTGGTCGCTAGTATACCGCACCTTCCTTCAAAAACCTGAATTTACGGAGGCGGAGGCGATCGGCGGGGCGCTCCAGGACACGTGATACGATGGCTGGTACCGTTTCGGCGGCACGGTCGTCGGTTCCAGGGAGGCGGGCGATTTCGTATGGGATATTTGCGGGGAGTCACGCATGGCGCGATCGCCGGGGCGATCCTCGCGTTTCTCTATGCGCCCGATTCGGGCGCGAACACCCGGCGCCGGGTCTCACGGCTCCTGGGCCAGGCGGAGGCCATGTTGTCCTCTGACAGCGGCGGGGCCACGACGTCGACGGCGACACCCCGGCGGCGGACAGCAGGCGGAACAGAAAGCAAGGTCAGGCGGCCTTAGGGAGGACGGCGATGGATCAGACGGTAGAGAAGACAGTCGATCGGTTGAGCGAGTTGCTGGAACGGGCCAATAAGGCCGCGCAGGATTTCGAGGTGAAGGACCGCCTCTCGGACGCGGTCGCGGCCCTGCGACGCACCCGGATCACCCAGGACGACGACAGCGGCGTTGAGCGGTTCGTCACCGGGCTATTGATCGGGGTCGCGGTCGGCTTCGGGCTCGCGTTGCTGCTCGCGCCCAAGTCCGGCGAGGAGCTACGCGACGACCTGATGCAGCGCGGCATCGAGCTGCGCGATCGCGCCGGTGAGCTGGCGTCCCGTCGTCCGTTCGGCGACGGGGAGCAGGGTCGCACCGAAAAGGCATCGAGCGAGCAGCCGGGCAACGCCTAAGCGCGCTGGTCGACGAACGCTGCCTGCGCCGCTAGTTCTGTCCCTGCGGCTTGCATTGCCCGGGGGGAAACACCGGCGGCTGGCAGGTCGGTGACGGCGTCGGCGTCGGCGCCGGAGCGGGCGGCGGCTTTGGCGGGTTGACGATGCAATACACGCCGTCGACCGTGATCTGGCTGTAGGTCAACGTGTAGGGGTTGTAGTTCGCCGGCAGTTTGCACTGCGGCCATGGTTGCGCCAGCGTCTTCGGCAGGTTTTCGGTGCCCGGCAGGAAGAAGTCCTGGCCAACCTGGTGGAGGCCGGCCGGCACCGGGTACCACTCGTCGGGCGTTCCGGCGAGCGCCTGCGTCATGAACTTATGCCAGATGGGTGCGGCGCCGACGATGCCGGTGGAGTTGTGGCTCAGCGGCTTGTTATCGGGGTTGCCGACCCAGACCGCCGTCGCCAGGCTGGGCGTGAAGCCCACCGTCCAGTTGTCCTTGAAGTCGTTGGTCGTGCCGGTCTTGGCCGCGACGTGGCGCCCGCTAAGGGTCAGGTCGCCGTGGCAGCCGAACGACATGCAGCGGTTGCGGTCGTCCGACATGATCGAGGCGATGATGAACGCGACCCCGGGATCGACAGCCCGGTACTCGTTCTTGGCCGGGTCATAGGTGAAGACATCCTTCCCGAGCCCGTCCTTGATGTTGAGGATCGGGGCCTCACGGTGACGGACGCCGAGCGTGGCGAGGGTGGACGCGGCGGTCGCCATGTCGGCGAGACGCACGGGATACGCACCCAGGGTGAGGCTCATGCCATAGTCTTCGGGCTTCTTCGAGCCGCAGGGTTCGCCGAGGCAGGTCAGGCCCAGGCGTGACGCCATGTCGACCACGGCCGGGATGCCGGTGCGCAACTCGACCTTGAGCGCGGGAATGTTGAGCGAGTTACCCATCACCATCTTCAGGGGGAGGGTGCCGTGGAAGCGGCGGTCGTAGTTGAGCGGAACGTACTTGGCGAAGCCGCTCACGAACCCCGGACCATCGCCACCGATGGGGAAGACCAGTGCGTCGTCCAGGACCGGACTCTCCATGTTCACCTTGCGACTCTCAATCGCGGCGGTGTAGGTAAAGATTTTGAAGCTGGATCCCGGAGGCCGCGGCACGTCGTAGGCAAGGTTGAACTGTCCACCCGGCCGTGTGTAGTCATCCCCGCCGACCATCGCGAGGACCTCGCCCGTTTTCGGGTTCATGCTGACGAGGGCGGCATCGTGGAAGTTGTAGTAATTCCCCTTCTGCGCGATCTGCTCGCGCACCACCTGCTCCGCCATGTGTCTTGAGGACATAGTCGACGAAGTAGGGTGCCTCGAACTTCGTGATCGGAGGCGAGACCTGGAGCTTGACGGCATACGCCGCTTCGGCCTGCGCAGCGGTGATGTACTTTTCACCGACCATGGCGGCCAGCACCTGCGCCTGTCGTTGCTTGGCTGGCTCAAAGTTCACGACCGGGTTGTACTGCGTCGGCGCTTGCGGTAGCCCGGCAAGCATCGCGGCCTGCGCCAGGCTGAGGTCGTGGGCGTTGGTCTGGAAGTAGCTGCGGGCAGCGGCTTCGATCCCATAGGTCTGACTTCCGTAGAAGATGGTGTTGAGGTACATCTCGAGGATCTGGTTCTTGCTGTATTCACGGTTGAGCTCGATGGCAAGGATCGCTTCCTTTAGCTTGCGCTGGATATCCGCGGGAGCATTCGAGCCGATATAGACCTGCTTCACAAGCTGCTGGCTGATCGTGCTACCACCCTGCTTGACCTTGTGATGCTGGTAGTTCGCGACCGCCGCGCGGACGATGCCGCCGATGTCGATTCCGCTGTTGGAATAGAACGTGCGATCCTCGGTTGCCAGGGTGGCCTTGACCACCCAGGGCGAGATGTAGTTGAGCGGCACCACGATGCGATGGTCACCCGCCTTGCCGATATCGGCAAGCAAGGTGCCATGGCGGTCGTAGATGAGGGTGTCCTGATCCATCTTGTTCGAGGCAAGCCCGCTGACGGCGGGGAGGGGACCTACCGCCTGCGCGGTGATCGCCGGGATACCCATAAGCGGCAGGAGGACGACGACGATGAGGCCGAGAATGACCACGCGGCGAAAATCGCGGCGGCTCCGCTTGCGCCAGCGGGCGAGATGACGCTGGCTTCGCCGGCGGGCGGCTAGGCGCTCAGAAACCCGAAGATCCCGGAAAACAGGAGCCAAAGAGAGACAAGGATAACCGCTCCCCACCCCGCGCCGCTGGCAAGGGTTCGGAGCGCCGACCGGCGCTGCCGCCGGATCTGGCGTCGCCGCGCCGCGAGGGATGAGAGGCCACTGGCCGTCGCTGGGTGAGTCGCATGCCGGATGCTTATCAAATCAGGCCCCTTAAATCGTACTTTCCTGCTTTCCGAAAAGTT
>VBFX01000313.1 GCA_005889395.1 Chloroflexota bacterium | reverse complement strand
GCGGTCCCGGTGCCCGGCGCGCACCACGACACGATCGAGGTCAGGCTCGACGGTCAGACGCTGACCATCCGCGCGGAGGCGCGCTATCCGCAGGAGCAACAGCACTACCTGAAGCACGAGTGGACGGTCGGAAGCTCACATCGGGAAATCGAGCTGTCCAGGCCGGTCCGTGCCAGCGGCGCGAAGGCGATGCTGACCCATGGCATCTTGACGATCTCGCTTCCGATCGGCAGGGAGGACGTGTCGTCGCCGACTCGAATCCCGGTCACCGAGCCGCCCAGCCACCAGGGCCAGCCTCACTAACCGTGCGCGCCGCGGTGGCGCGGTGGACCGTCGTCGAGCTGCTTCACCCGATCCCGTCGTTGCTGACGACGCTGGCGGCGCTGGGCTTTGCCTGGATCTTTGGCATCGGCCCGCGCGACCGCCGATTCTGGTGGATCGGCGCCGTCATGCTGCTGGTCCAGTTCTCGATCAGCGCGCTCAACGAGTGGGCGGATGCCGACCTCGACCGGCGGGCGCGACGGCAGCGGCCGATCCCGCTCGGCCTGGTCTCACGTGGAGCGGCCCTGGCGATCGCGGTCGTTGCCGCCGTGGGCGCCTTCCTACTCTGTGTGCTTGCTGATCTGGGGCCGTTCGCTCTCCTTCTTGTCGGGATCGGGACCGCCTGTGGATGGGCCTACGATCTCCGGCTCAAGGCCACGCCCCTGAGCGTCGTTCCGTTCGCCATCGCGTTTCCCTTGATGCCGTTCTGGATCGGGGCGCTCGCGGCTCGTCCGCTGAGCTCGCTCGTGATCCTCTTCCTGGGCGGCAGCCCGCTTGCCGCCGCCATCCACCTGGCCGACGCCATTCCCGATCGCGACGCCGATCGGGCGGCGGGGCTCCGGACGCTGGCGGTCGCGCTCGGAACGCCGAGAGCGGAACTGGCTGCCGCGGGGCTCCTGCTACTCGGCTCGTTGGTCTCGACCATCCTCGTCATCCGTCGCGGCCAATCATCGACCGCCGCGCTTTCCCTCCTCGCCGTGGTGGCGAGTGGGTTGGTCGTCGGTCTCAGTTCTCGCGCCGGTCGAATTTCGTCATCAATCGGGAAATGGATGGTGATCGCGGCGGCCGCGCTGGCCGCGGTGCCGCTGGTGGCGCAGGCAAGTGGGCGGTAACACGGGCCGCATCGACGAGACCGACGTTGGCAGCCGCTACGGCGAATGGTTCACCCGCGGCCTGCGAGGCATCGGCATGCGGTACGTCTTTTCCAGACGCGGCCTGTGGGTGATCAATACCCCCTACCGCCGCATTCTGCGCGCGGCCGCCGTCACGCGCGACGATCGGGTGCTCGACCTCGGCTGCGGGATCGGGAACATCCTGATCGCCCTCGCCGAACGGATCGACTTCGTCCATCCGGCGGCCGGCGTTGACGTCTCGCCCGACCTGATTCGGATCGGCCAGCGAGAGGTCGCACGGGCCGGCCTGCAGGATCGCATCGGCCTGCAGGTTGCGCCCGCCACGCGCCTGCCGTTCGAGGACGGCGCGATTGATGTCGTTCTCACGTCGCATGTCCTCAAGCATCTGGATGATGAGGCGCTGCTCGCGTGTTTCCGCGAGGTCGCCCGCGTGCTGCGGCCCGGCGGACGATTCCTCCTCTGGGAGTTCGACAAGAGTCCACGATCCGCGCTCCTCTTCTGGAGTGCGCGACTCAGTGGCTTGCCGCCGCCCTTCCAGCTGCGCACCAGCGCGGAGTTTTCACGCGCGCTCCGATCG
>VBFX01000346.1 GCA_005889395.1 Chloroflexota bacterium | reverse complement strand
ATGGCGCGGGCGAGCGCCTCGATCGCGGCAAAGTAGGTGTCTTCCAGAGCCTGGGTCTTTTCCTGAAGGCCGACCGTCATGAGGTTGAAAACCTTCCCCAGGTACCCGATCTCGTCGGAGGGTCCGGCAGGAGCTCGCTGGGTCAGGTCTCCAGCAGCAACCGCCCCCATCGCGCCAACGAGTCGTTGGACCGGCCGGGTAATCGCACCCGCCAGCATCAAACCAATCACCAACGTGATCAAGGCTGCAGCGGCGAAGAGGATCAGAAGGAAGAGACGAAGCTGATCGAGCCCGGCCTGCAGTTGCGCGGTGTTGAGGGCTACGGCGAGGTAGCCGAGCCGCACCTTGCGCATCGTCCAGTCGCTGAGCAGGTTCATGTAAGGCTGCCCGCTAGACGTCTGGCTGAATGTGATGGGCCGATCGGGCTGGACCGCACCCCGTGTTGCAGCCGTCAGCGCAACGCTTGAAGACAGTGAGGATAGGAGGACGTCGCCCGATGGTCCATAGAAGGTCAACTGGTCGGCGCCGGACGACCGGATGGCGCCCGCGATGGCCGACAACGGCTGGCCAAGCAGGGCAACGCCAATAACCTGTCCGGTCAGCCCGCGGATCGGTCCCGTCCAATACAGGGTTGTCCCCGACGGATCAGTCCTGAGAAAGACGTATTTGTCACCCTGGGCATCGCTCCGCCCAGCCAGCACCGCTGCGACCGCGGGCTCGGACACGAACTCGGCACTCGATGACGGGATGGCAGCCGGTCCGTCGGGTCCGACGATGATCACCTCTCTCCCCTGCCGGTCGAGGACGTGCAGCAGGAGGCTTGGTACCGCGGCGTTGCCGATAACCGGCGTAAGCAAGCGTTGCAATGCGGCGGTGTCATGGGAGGTCGTCGCCTCTGGCACGCCGGTGGTGGCTGCGGCCGCCCGCAGCGTCGTCAGCCGAGCCGCCTCGACCAGAGACAGATGATCATTGGCGAGCAAGCTGGCACGGAGCAGGCTGCCATTGAATTCCGCAACCGACTCACTCGTCACCAGGGCCGTGACGGCCGCGGTGCCAATGGTGCCGATGAGCGCGACGATGAGCACGAAGGGGCCAACGATTTTCGCGCGTAGGGATAGGCGCATGAGACCCACCTCTCCGATCATCGAGCAGGGGGCTTGCGCCGAGCGTTGCGCGCGCCCACGAAGATTACGGCGCGTCTTACATCTGAGTGGCGGCGGAACCCTGGGATCGGACGGTGACACGCTGCGAAGGACTTGACACGTTACTGCTGAGGCCGCTCACTCGAGAGCAAGGCGCCGGGCAATCCTTCACTCGCATCCTGCCAGGGAAGGAGTGCTCAGCTAACCATGGATCCGAAGGCCCCGATGCGCACACCAGCCGCGTGGTCGTTTGATCCGTCCACCAAGACGCCCCTCCTTGGGTACTGCCCGAACTGCAGCCAGTCGGTGATCGTCCTGAAGGCCCGGATCGTGGGCGTTGCTGGCGACCAGTACCTCCTCGAGGGCAACTGCAAGCGATGCGGCGAGGCTGTTCCCTTTTCCGTTTGACAGGTCACTGATTACTCGATGTCTGGTATTACGTTCGTATGGCGCTCATTCCCGAGCAGGTTCGACAGCAGCTCAAAGACCGGTTCGAGACCGTCCTCACCGGCCCCGTTCATCTCACGCTCTACACGCGGCCGGGTTCCTCGCGACTGATCCTCCCGGCGGGCGTTGGGTGCCCCACCTGCCAGGACGCCCGTGAGATGGCCGAGTTGCTGCGGGACGCCGCCCCGGAAAAGATCATCCTGGAAGTGGTCGACGTCTCTCGAGACGAGGAGCGCGCACTCGCCGATGGCGTCCCTGAGGTTCCCACGATCGCTCTCGCCTCGGACTCCGAAACCGGGCGCATCCGCTTCCAGGGCCTGCCGACCGGTACCGAGTTCCCCGCCCTGATCGATGCCGTCGAGCGGGTCTCGCGGGCCGAGCCCGGCCTCAGCGAGGATAGCCTCGCGGCATTGGCCAAGCTGACGGAGCCGACTGAGGTGATGGTGTTTGCCACGCCGACTTGACCCTACTGTCCCCGGGCCGTGAGCCTGGCCAATCGGATGGCGCTGGCGTCGCCACAGGTGCGCGCCATCTGCGTTGAGGCGAACGAGTTCCCGTACCTGTCGAACCAGTTCCGGGTCCGCGGCGTCCCCCATACGGTGATCAATCGCCGGGCTTCATTCGTCGGCGCTCTCCCCGAGCCGGACTTCGTTGCCGCCGTCCTCGAAGGTGCCGGCATTCCGGTCGAAGACACCCTCCACCCCGACCCTCCCCCCAAGGGGGGAGG
>VBFX01000118.1 GCA_005889395.1 Chloroflexota bacterium | reverse complement strand
AACCAGGAGATGACGAACGCATTGATCGTGAAAAGGATCGCCGCGGGCATGGGGGCAAGCCGGGGCCGGGTCAACGGCAGATGTAACGCTCCGGTTCAGTCCAGGCTTGCTTTGCGGTGAGTAAGATCGATCCCGGAAGTGACCGCCGAGTTTCGCGTCCTGTTTACCGGCTACGTCGGGGAGCGGGTCGCGGGCACGGTCAGCTTCGTACGGGACGGCGACGTCCGGGTGGTCGTCGACCCGGGAATGGTGCCCGAACCGGCCGCCATCCTGGGTCCACTCGGGGAGCTGGTCGATTCACCCAATGAGATCACGGACGTCGTCTTTTCCCACCATCACCCGGACCACACGCTCAACGCGGCGCTCTTTCCCAAGGCCCGCTTTCACGACTTCTGGGCGATCTACCAGGGCGATGTCTGGAGCGGACGTCCAGCGGAAGGGTTTGCGCTCAGTCCATCGATCCGTTTGATCGAAACGCCCGGGCACACGCCACAAGACATCACCTCGCTGGTCTCGACCAGCGGCGGCACGGTGGCGTTCACGCACCTGTGGTGGTTGGCAACCGGCCCTGCGGAGGACCCGCTGGCGTCTGACGCGTCCGCCCTCCATCGCAACCGGGCGCGTGTGCTGGAGATCGCCCAGCTCATCGTCCCCGGTCATGGAGCCGCGTTCAAGCCGTCAGCCGAGACGCCTCGCTAGCAGAAGCACACCAACGACGGTCAGGGCGACGCCAACGAGGACCACGGCGAGCGGGACCAGTTGCTCGTGGTTCGCCTGGCATCGCTGCGTGCAATCCGCGATCAGGAGCAGGAGCCCAAAGAATGTGGTCGTGAGAAGGCCCACGAGGACAAGCGCGATTCCCAGCACGATTCGCACGACCGGCTTCATGGCGTCGCCACGGGGTCGAGCTTACGGGGTCTGGACGTCGATCACGAGCCGGGTGGGATTACTGAGCTTGATCGCGGCTGCCGGTGTAACTTGTCGCCCCGCTCGCCCCATGGAAGACGATGCGAAGCCCCGCCGATCCGCGCATGGTGACGGGCAGGCCGCTTGGATCCTTGATGAACTTCGCCGAGGCCTGCCGCGACACGGTATAGGCAGGAATGTGCGTCGTGGCGCCGGCCTGCGGCGCGAACTCGAAAACGATCCGGTCGAAGCCCGTCTGATGGGCGACCCGCATCGCGGTCAGCTGCATCGCCGGCCCGCTGTCGGCACCGCCACTGTGATCAAGGCAGCTAAACGCGCCGAGATCGGTCGCGGCGGGTTGGGTCGGGAGGGGGGTTGGGGCGGCCGTCGTTGAGGCCGATCCAGATGTGGCGACGTCGATGACGAGCCGCGAGTTGGTCAACTGCAACACCCGGACGCATTGCGACGACGACAGGCCGATGCCATACGTGAGCTGGTGCTCGAAGTTGCCAATCTGGGCGATTTCACGAATCGATGTAAGGCGAGGCTGCAGATCGCTTGAAACGTTGCCCGTCACGTCCGTTGCGCGAAGGATGAGCTTGAGGCCCGTGTTCCCCTCCAGCGTGACTTGCTGGCCGCTCGCATCACGGACGAAGCTGGCCGATTCCTGTCGCGCAAGATCCCAGGAGGGAATGCCACCATTGAAGTCGAACACGACTCGGTCGTAGCCATCGCCGGCATGTGAGGCGGGGCGGATGGCGGTGAGCGTCGCGCTCAGCCCGGTGGTCCCACCGGATTGATCCTGGCAGACGAATGGTTGCGGGGTGGGCGATGGGCTCGGCGCGATCAAGCCTGTGATGCCGGTGGTGACGACCTTGATGATCGTGGGATTGCGAAACGCCAGAACGGCGACGGCGACCAGGACCAGGGCACCGGCCAGTGCGAGCTGTGGGGCCATCCGCGCGCGGGTGTGCGGGGCGATGCCGTCTCGGATCCGGCCACGGAGCCGGCGGGGGAACTCGCGGGTCTCCTCCGCTTCGCGATGCAGGTGGTCGCGCAGGTTCTTCTCGAAGTCGTCGCTCATCCGAACGCCTCCTCCGACCCCGTCAGCTCGCGAAGCCGGCGGAGCGCGGTCTTCAAGCGCGACTTCACGGTGTCGACGGGGGCCTTGAGCACGCGCGCGGTCTCTTCGACGCTCAGGTCCTGGTAGTAACGGAGCGCGACCGCGGCGCGTTGCTCCGCGGTCAGTTGATCGAGCGCATGTGCTAGGTCAAGCCGTGCCTCGCTCGACACCTCACGCTTCCCGCCGCCGAGGCGGCCGAAGCGCTCGGTGAGCGCCTGGAAGCGATGGCGCCGACGGTAGGTCGAGATGCTTTCATTCATGGCGATTCTTGTGAGCCACGGTCCCGGGTCTTCGTCATGCAAACTGCCGATCCGCTGCCAGGCTTTGAGAAAGGTCTCCTGGATGGCATCTTCGGCCAGTGCCTCATCGCGCAGAATCAAACGAGCCGTCCGGAGCAGTTGGAGGCCGTAGCGGTCCACGACCTCCTCGAAGGCGTCACGGTCGCCTTCTCGCCAGCGGGCGATGACGCGCCCGAACGCGGGATCCATGAGCATGCCAATCGTATGACGCTGCGAGTCTCGTGAACGGGTGAGATGAGGGAATTGGCCGGACCGTGATCATTTCCTCGCAAATCGCCGGATGCCGGCGATGGCCAGCCCGGCGGTGACGGCCAATAGCCCGAGGATCAGCGTGGCGATGACCGAGGAGTTCGCCGGTTGCGCAGGCTGCGCCGGGTGACCCGTCGCCGCCAGACCGGATGGGGTCGCCGGCTGGCTGGTGGCCGTCGACGCCACGACGCTCGATGACGGCGCCGCGGTCGCCGCAGCGGCGTCCGGGGCCGTTTGCACGTCGATCACCAGGCGAGTCGGTCCGCTGAGTTCGAGGACCCGGATGCAGGCCGGTGTCGACAGGCCAACGCCGTAGCTCACGACGCGCTCGAAGTCGCCGATCTGCGCCACTTCGCGGATCTCCGGCAAGTTGGGTTTGAGATCGTTAGGAGCGCCGTTGACGATATCGGCGTTCTGAAGGACGACGCGGATTCCGGCGGAGCCGCTCAGCGTCACCGGTTGGCCGCTGGCGTCGCGGACGAACTGCGCGGTCGTCTGGCGGTTGAGCTGATATTGCGGCATGGTGTTGGTCGTCGGAAAGCCGATGACCAGGCGGTCGTAACCGTCGTGGTGGGCGACCCTGACGTCGTATACGGTCCCGGAGGCCCCGGCGACGCCTCCGGTCTTGTCGGCACAGGTGAAAGCGCCGACGCTATCGGCGGATGCTGGCAAGATGCCCGTGAGGGTCAGGGCGCCCGCGGTTACTGCGAGGGCACCCAGTGTCAATCGGACGTCGCGTCGAAGCCTCGGGAACATTACGGTTTTCCTCCTATGAGTCCAATGAATCTGGCGGCGTTTTGCCGTTCAATCCGTTAGACGCCGCGAGAGGCTGGCGCGGGTGAGGTGGAGCTAGGCGGCGGCGACGACGCGGTTTCGGCCGCCGGCCTTGGCCTGGTAGAGGGCGCGATCGGCCATGGCGATCAGGGTCGCCGCATCCCGGCCATCAGCCGGAAAGGTCGCGATGCCCAGGCTGACGGTCATGGCCTCGCCGTTGGGAAGGAACTTGGCGCCCTCGGTAACGCCGCGTAGCGTTTCGGATACATCGACCGCGCCGGCCTTGTCGGTGTCACCCATCAGGATCGCGAACTCCTCGCCACCGATCCGGAAACTCGCGTCGGTCGCGCGCCGAGGCACCTGTTGGATCAGGCGGGCCATCTGCTGCAATCCGCGGTCGCCCTCCTGGTGCCCGAAGCGGTCGTTGACCTGCTTGAAGTGATCAATGTCGGCCATGATCAGGGATAGGGGCTGGCCCGACTGGGTTGCGGCGGCCAGCGCTTGCTGCAGCAACCGATCGAACTCGCGGCGGTTGTGGAGGCCGGTCAGCGGATCGATCCGCGACAGCGTGTCGATGAACTGATACAACGTTGCGTTCTGGATCGCCATGGCGGCGTGGCCGATGACGGTCCGGAGAAAGGCGCCGTCTTCGACGGTGTACGCGGGACGTCGGCGCGAGGTCAGCGCCACGATGCCGATACGCTGGCCCTGGGCGTCGAGCAGCGGCGCGGCCATGCAGGGCATCTCACGGTCGAGCCAGAAGGGGAGGAGCAGGCCGGCATCGCCCGCCATGACCGTCGCGACCCAGCGGTCGTGCGGGTTGAGCGAGGTCGGGAAATCCTCCGCGACCTTGACGGCCAGCTCGAAGTGTCCTTGCGAGGCGCGGATCCAGATCGCGACGCCATCGCCGGCGAAGAAGCGGCTCAACCCGAAGCTCAGCCGATCCAGAACGGCCGCCGGCTGCATGACCTGGTTGAACTCGGCCATCAGGTCGATCAGCGCCCGGGCCTGGCCGTAACGACGCTGTAATTCGCCATTCTGTTCGAGGAGCTGGCGCTGGCGAGTCATGACCGGGTCGGTGAGTGCCCAGAGGCGGGTGAGGGCGGCCCGGGCGAGCTTGTCCGCGATCGCCGGTGTCCTCCGCTTCAAGCCCTCCGGAGTCAGCTCGCTGATGATCCGCAGCGCCGAGCGCTGGGGAGCCGACCGGCGCCTGGCCAGGCGATAGCCGGCCAGCCCGGCCGCGAGCAACGCCAGCATCGCGCCGGCAAGGACGGCAGCGGCGAGCAGCGGCTCGAGGAACGGCACATTCGTTCCAACGGCTGAGGACGCTGGAAACGGCAGGCGGGCGACGAGGCTACGGACCGATCGATTCCGCTCGCTTCCGCCAGGCCAGGAACAGCAGCAGCACGCCGAGGCAGAGGACCGTGCCGTACGGGATAAGGGCCCAGAGTGTCTCGATCGAATAGCACTCGTACGATCCCCCGCCGCCTGACGAGGACCCGACTTGACCGCTTCCGCCGCAGACGTTGCGGATGCGGACAACCAGGGCGAGAAGGGGAGCTGCCCCGCCAATTCCGCCGCCGAGCAGGAACGCGCCAATTCGCTGCAGTCGCGTGCGCCTGTCGGCCTGCATCAGAAATAGTCCGAGCAGCAGCAGCGTCGCTGGCAGGAAGAGGATCGAGAAGATGCCGGATTCCAGAAGAGAGAAGCCCAGCATCCCGCCTAGAAGGAGACAAGCCCACAGGAGTAGCGCGGAGCGAAGTTTTCGAGTCAAATCGCGGGTTGCGGTGGAGGGAGAGGCTTCTGCGAGAAATCGAAGCAATCGGACATGTCGTCGGCGGCCTTGTCGCGTGCGTTGATCGCCGGCAGACCGAACGTCTTCTCGCAGAACTTCACCAGGCTCACGTGGGAGTGTTGGGTGTGTGAGATGTAGTTGGGTTTCGCGTAGGGGCTGAGGACCAGACACCCAACGCGTGACCCCAAGCGGAACTGCGTGCCGTCCTTCCACTTCTCGACCAGTGGCGGGGTGACATGGTCGTACCAGCCGCCGTAGTCATCCCAGGTGATGAAGACGACGGTGGTGGGCCACAGCCCACCCTTGACGATCGCGTCGACCTGGTCCGCCGTCCATTTCTGACCGGCCTTCACCGATTCCACCGGATGCTCGCTGAGGCCCGTCGGTCCGTAGACCCAGGAGACGGTGGGGAGCTTGCCGGCGGCGGCGGCGGGGGCGAACTTGTCGGCGGTCATGTTCTTCTTGCTTACCTTGAGCGCCGTGATATATCCCTGCGCATAACCGCCGTAGTTGCCCCAGGTCAGGCCGGCTTTCTCCAGGGCCGCCGGCAGCGAGGCGATGTTGAAGGGAGGCTGCGACTTGATCGGATCGCGGTAATGCGGGTTGTTGATGATGGGCGAGTCGGCCGCGATCAACATCAGGTGGTTCGGTGTCGAGGGACCGGCGACCTCGGTGAAGTATTTGTCGCAGAGCGTGTACTGCTGGGAGTAGCGCCAGTAGTTCGGAATGTTCGCCTGCGCATATTGCTCCTTCGCCGCGACATTGGCGCGGTTCAGCCAGGCCGAATGCGTGTGCGGATGGTCGGATGACGGTGGGTCTTGGGCAGGCGTCAGATTCGGATCACCGTCGGCATCGGGGAAACGCCCGAAGTAGTTGTCGAACGCGTGGTTCTCCTTGACGATGATCACGACGTGTTGAATCGGATTTTTTAGAGGTTTCCTCATCCCGCGGCCAGTCTAGGACGTGAGCGCCACAAATCACTAGAGGACCCTGTCACGTTATCGTGAGGGTATGCAAACCGGCCAGCGACCGGCCGCCGCGCTTGCTGAGGGGCCGCTGAACGAGGACGAACTCAAGAAACTGCACGCGTACTGGCGCGCGGCGAATTACCTTTCGGTCGGCCAGATCTACCTGCTGAACAATCCCTTGCTACGGGAGCCGCTGCAGGTCAAACACATCAAACCGCGACTGCTCGGCCACTGGGGGACGACGCCCGGTCTCAATTTCCTTTACGCGCACCTGAACCGCGTGATCAAGGCGCGAGATCTCGACGCGATCTTCATCTGCGGTCCCGGTCACGGCGGCCCGGGGATGGTTGCGAATGCCTATCTCGAGGGCACCTACAGCGAGGTCTATCCGGCCGTCAGCCGCGACGCCGTCGGCTTGCAGAAACTCTTCCGGCAGTTCTCATTCCCGGGTGGCATCCCGAGCCACGACGCGCCGGAGACGCCCGGATCGATCCACGAGGGCGGCGAGTTGGGGTACGCGCTCACGCATGCCTACGGCGCGGCGTTCGACAACCCCGATCTCAAAGTCTTCTGCGTCATCGGAGACGGCGAGGCGGAGACCGGCCCGCTGGCGGCGAGCTGGCACTCGAACAAGTTCCTCGACCCCGTCACCGACGGCGCCGTGCTGCCCATCCTTCATCTGAATGGCTGGAAGATCGCCAACCCCACGCTCCTGGCGCGAATCCCGGAAAGTGAGTTGCGACGGTTGCTCGAGGGCTATGGTTACACGCCGTACATCATCGCCGGCGATGACCCGATGGACATGCACCAGCGGATGGCCGCGATGCTCGATCTCGTCCTCGACGAGATCGAAGAGATCCAGGGCGCGGCCCGCAAGAAGAAGCGAGCGACGCGTCCACCGTGGCCGATGATCGTGATGCGCACGCCGAAGGGGTGGACCGGTCCGAAGGAAGTCGATGGTGTTCCCGTCGAAGGCACCTGGCGGTCGCACCAGGTTCCGGTCGACGACATGACCAAGCCGGAGCACCTTCGGATTTTGAACGAGTGGCTGCGCAGTTACCGTCCGGAGGAGCTGTTCGACGAGAACGGCACGCTTAAGGCCGAGCTGGCGGCGTTGCCGCCGACCGGCCAGCGACGGATGAGCGCGAATCCCCACACGAACGGCGGCGAGCTCACGCAGGAGCTGCGGCTGCCGGATTTCCGCGATTACGCGGTCACGGTCGGCAAGCCCGGGACCACCTTTGACGAGGCGACCAAGGTCTTGGGAAAGTTTCTGCGCGACGTCATCGCCAATAATCCGCGCAACTTCCGTTTGATGGGGCCGGATGAAACGGTCTCGAACCGCCTTAGCGCGGTCTTCGATGTCACCAACCGGGCCTGGTTGGCCGAAACGCTCCCGATCGACGACCACCTCGCGCCCGAAGGCCGCGTGATGGAGGTGCTGAGCGAGCATCTTTGCCAGGGCTGGCTCGAGGGCTACCTGTTGACCGGCCGGCACGGCCTCTTCAACTGCTACGAGGCCTTCATCCACATCGTCGATTCCATGTTCAACCAGCACGCGAAATGGCTCGAGGTGACGAACAGGATTTCCTGGCGACGGCCGATCCCCTCATTCAACTACCTGCTGTCCTCGCATGTCTGGCGGCAGGATCACAACGGATTCACGCACCAGGATCCGGGCTTCATCGACCTCGTCTTGAACAAGAAGGCTGAGGTGGTACGGGTTTACCTTGCGCCCGATACCAACTGCCTGCTCTCGATCGCCGACCATTGCCTGAACAGCAAGCAGTACGTGAACGTGATCGTCGCCGGCAAGCAGCGGTCGCTCAACTACCTGTCGATGGATGACGCGATCGTCCACTGCACTCGCGGGATCGGGATCTGGGATTGGGCCAGCAATGACAGCGGCGAGCCGGACGTGGTGATGGCCTGCGCGGGTGACATCCCGACGCTGGAAGCGCTCGCCGCGACCGACCTCATCCGCAAAAATCTGCCCGATGTCAAAATCCGCGTCGTCAACGTGGTCGATCTGATGAAGCTCCAACCTGAGGCAGAGCACCCGCATGGCCTGTCCGACGCCGAGTTCGACGCGCTGTTCACCACCGACAAGCCGGTGATCTTCGCCTATCACGGGTATCCATGGCTGATCCACCGCCTCACCTACCGGCGGAAGAATCACGCCAATTTGCACGTCCGCGGCTACAAGGAGGAGGGAACGACGACGACGCCATTCGACATGGTGATGCTCAATGACCTCGATCGCTTCCACCTGGTGATCGATGTCATCGACCGCGTGCCGGGTCTGGGTGCGAGCGCCGGTCACGTCCGGCAGCACATGATGGACGAGCGGCTCCGGCATCGCCAGTACACCCGGGATCACGGGGAGGATATGCCGGACGTGCGCGACTGGACCTGGCCCTACTGAACGTCCTGGTCCTCAACGCCGGCTCCAGCTCGCTGAAGGGCAGCATCGTTGCGACCGGCGATTACTCGGCGATCGCGAAGGCCGAGGTCTCCCTTGGCGCGGATGCCACCCGGCGGAAGGGGATCGAGAAGACCGTCCGCTCGTTACTTTCGAGGCTTGGCGTGAGCCCCCACCCTAACCCTCCCCCGCAGGCGGGGGAGGGAAAGTCCATCAGTGCGGTTGGGCATCGCGTGGTGCACGGCGGGACCAGGTTCGTATCGGCGGTGCGGGTCGACGACCGGGTTTTGAAGGGCATCGAGGCACTGGCCGAGTTCGCGCCGCTGCACAACCCTGTGGCGGCCGCCACCATCCAAGCCACTCGCGCGGCGCTACCGGATATCCCGCAGGTCGCGGCCTTCGATACCGCGTTCCACTCGACACTCGGCGAGGAGCAGTTCCTCTATCCAGTGCCCTGGCGCTGGCATCGCGAGTACGGCATCCGGCGCTTCGGTTTCCACGGACTGTCGGTCGAGTGGGCTACCGGCCGCGCCGCCGAATTGCTCGGTCGGCCGGCGAATTCGCTAGCGCTGGCCGTTGCCCACCTCGGCAGCGGTTGCTCGGTCACGGCGGTGCTCAGCGGACGGTCGGTGGCCACGTCGATGGGGCTGACGCCGATGGAAGGCCTGATGATGGGCACGCGGTCGGGATCGATCGACCCCGGCATCCTTCTATATATGCTGCGCACGCGCCGGGCCGTGTGGCGGGAGCTCGAGACGGTGCTCGATCACCAGTCCGGGCTGGTCGGCGTGTTTGGCCGGGCCGCCGGCATGCGAGAGATCGAGAAGGCGGCCGGGGAGGGGAACGCGCGGGCACGGGTCGCCATCGACATGTTCGTCAGCCGAGCCGCCGCCGGCATCGCCGCGGTGGCCACTGCGCTTCCGCGCCTCGACGGGCTGGTCTTCACCGGCGGCATCGGGGAGCATTCGTCGTCCGTTCGCTCCGCCATCGTCGGGCGGCTCGCGCCGCTGGGGATCGATGCGGTCCCCGCCTCGGATGTCCGCAACGATGCCGTGATCAGCCGATCCGGCGCCGCCACCGCGATTCTGCGTATCGAAGCGCGCGAAGATGCCGTGATCGCCCGCCAGACCGCAGACGTGCTCTACTGACCGGCGGCCTGGGCGCGGGCCCACACCCCTTCCATCAGCTGGCGGCGTTTTTCGGACCCGAGCTCGAGCCTGATCGCCACCACCGCCCCCGTTTTGTCCCGGTCGACCCAGATGGGGAAGAGGCCGTCGCCCCACGACGTGCTCAGGCCAAGCAGCATCGCGCCCTCGAGCGCCAACATCCCGACTTCGGGCGGGCCTGTTCGGATTTGTTCCATCACCCGATAGAAATGTGTGTGGGGCCGCAGTTCGAGCGCCAGCCGGCCCATTGGCGGATCCGGACTCAACCAGGATCGCACCTGTTGCATGCGCTGCTTGGCCTCGGCTTCGCCGATGTCGCGCCAGCCCCAGCCGTCCGGCAATGGCGGTGCGGCCAGGTCGCCACTCGCGGCTTCGGCCGCAGCACCCCAGAAGGCGACATCGTAGAGGCCGTCCAGCGGCTCAAAGTGCCGCCAGCTGCCGAGCGCGTCCGCATCACCGAGGAGGATGAGCCCATAGTCGACGGCGACGTATCCCACCTGGGTCGATAATTCGACGCTCGACCGGCTGGCGTCGACCGAGACTTCGGCCCAGCGCTCGCCAATGTTCCCACCGTAATCCTGGCGGCGACCGCGAACGGTCAACGGGGTGTTGGGAACCATGCCAACCACGCCGACCCATGGGCCCTCCATCACGAAGTCGCCGCCGCCACGTTCGGCGGCGCGTTGGGCGCGCTCGCGGTGCGGGATTCGTCGCGCCTCCCGCTCGAGGTGAGCATCCAGGCCGTTTTCGGAGGCGAGGCGTGCAATCTTCCCAGCGATCGTCTCGACTCCGTCGGAGGGGAGATCATAGATAAAGGCAAAGCTTTGAAAGTCGGCCAGGCGAGCGACCGCCGCGGCATCTTTGCCGGCGATGAAATAGTCGGCGGTCGAGGCGATCCTGGCCCTGGTTTTTGGGTCCGTGAATTCTTCAAGCGGAGGAACCGGGTCCCGCCGTCCGGACCAGAAGCGCATGTACCCCGGGTCGATGATGACGAGGACCCCCGATGGGCAGGTGATCTCTCCGAGGGTCACTCGGCGGCGTCGACGGCGCGGGCGCGCATGGCCCGTTGCATGTTGTCCTTCGCCTCGAGCAGGACCCGTCGCACCGGTCCGGGAACGTTCTCCCGCGCAAGATACTGGTCGGTCACCTTGATGGTGTGATCGTCGACGACGACCGACGGGAACATCATGCGCGCGAAAGCGAGTCCGATCTCGATGTCCCGCTCCTTCCAGACGTTGCCGAGGGCCTGGAAGTAGCGAGCGGCGTAGGGCTCGAGCACCCGCCGTTGATCGAAGCGATGGAAGCCGCGCATCATCGATCGCATGGTGGCCAGCGGCAGCGTGAGATCCTCCATGAGCGAGGCCCAGACCTGCTCTTTCGCTTCCGCGGTCGGGCGGGCGGCGCGAGCCGCGGCGGCATGACGCTGTCCCTCGTCGGTGGGATCGCGCTTCAGCTCGGCATCGATCAGCCCATCGTCCTGACCGACGCCGGCACACGCATTCACGATCGCCCAACGGAGGTCGGTGTCGACCTTGAGGCCGGTGAAGACCTTGATGCCGTCCAGCAAGCCGCGGACGACCGAGAGATGCTCCGGCGAGCGCGCGGCGTTGATGAAGGCGTGCGCCCAGGCCAGCTGGACGTCGCTGCCGGCAGGTGCCTCGTCGAGTGACCGGAACGAATGGTCCGCCAGGGTCTCGAGCCCGCCGTCCTGATTTGCCGGATCGCCATAAACGAAGATGGCCGAGGCCGCCTGGGCCAGCAGATCCTGAACGACGCCGATATCGGTTTCACCGTGGATGTTCTTGAGGATCAGCGGGAGGTAGCGCCGGGCGGGGATTTCGGCATCACGCAGCATGTCCCAGAGCGCAGCCCAGGTGATGGCTCGCGCGAGTGGATCGGAGAGCTCGGCGAGGTACTCCGTCGCCGTCGACAGCGAGCGCTCGTCCAGCCGAATCTTCGCGTAGGTCAGGTCCAGGTCGTTGACGAGCAGCAGGTCGGCGAGGGGCTCGCCATCGAAGTCTTTGACCGGGGTGTTTTCGCCGGCAACGTCGAGCTCGACGCGACGTCGCAACAGGAGGGCACCGGGTTTACGGTCGTACAATCCCACGGCCAGCCGGTGCGGCCGGATGGTCGGGAACTCAGGTGGCGCTTCCTGCTTGATCGTGAGGGAGCCGAACGTCTCGCTCCTGGACGTGGGCAGCGGCCGCAGCGTATTGAGACCGGGCGTCTCCAGCCAGAGCTTGGACCAGGCCTTGAGGTCGCGCCCGGAACCCGCTTCGATGTCGGACAGGAAGTCGGCGAGGCTGGCGTTCGAATACTGCCGCTGCTTGATGTAGCGTTGGACGCCGCGAAGGAAGGTGTCCTGCGTCACGTAGGCAACCAGTTGACGGAGAACGCAGGCTCCCTTGTTGTAGGTGATCGCATCGAAGTTCAGGTAGACGGACTCGATGTCGGGGACATCGGCCGCGATCGGGTGGGTGGTGGGCAGCTGATCCTGGCGGCGCGCGCCGGCCTTGTACTGGTTGGCGAAGGTCACCCACCCATTCTTGAAGCGCGTCGCCTCGACCTGGGCGAGCACCGACATGAAGGTTGCGAAGCTCTCGTTCAGCCAGAGGTCATCCCACCACCGCATCGTCACCAGGTCGCCGAACCACATGTGGGCCATCTCGTGGAGAATGGCGTTCGCGCGATCCTCGCGGACCGCCTCCGTCACCTTGGACCGAAACAGCATCGACTCGTTGAACGTGACGCAGCCGATGTTTTCCATGGCGCCGGCGCTGAACTCCGGGACGAAGAGCTGATCGTATTTCTGGAAGGGATAAGGGTACTTGTAGGCCTCCGCATAGAAGTCGAGCCCCTGTTTGGTGACCGTAAAGATCTCGTCCGGATCGAGGTAGGGCGCGAGTGACTGACGGCAGAAGATGCCGAGGTCGACGTCACCGTGACGATCGCGGACGCCGTGGTACGGTCCGGCCACGATCGCGGTCAGGTACGAGGACATCTTGGGCGTCGCCCCGAACGTCCATCGCTTGATGTTCTCCTTGCCGGAGACGGTTTGGGCCTGACCGGGGTTGTTGGAGACCACCACCCAGTCGCTGGGGGCCAGCACCGTGAACGTGAAACTCGCCTTGAGGTCGGGCTGATCGAAGCAGGGGAACATGCGGTGCGCATCGAACGTCTCGAACTGGCTATGGAGGTAGATCTTGTGATCGACCGGGTCCTTGAAGCGGTTTAGCCCAGCGCCGATGTTCTGGTAGTCGCAGGTGGCCAGGACGTGCAGCTCGTTCGCGTCGCGAAGGTTGCTGAGGGTGATGCGGGCGCCATTGAAGGCCTCCTTGGGCACTTCTTCGCCGTTGAGCTCGCAGCTGTCGACCGAGGGTGCGAGGAAGTCGATGAAGCTACTGGCTCCCGGATCCTGGCACAGGAAATGAATGGTCGCCTCGCAGGCGAAGGTGGCACTGTCGCGGGTCAGGTCGAGTGAGATGTCGTAGAGGGGAGTCTGGATCAGCTGCGCCCGGCGACGGGCTTCGTCACGGGTCAGGTTGTTTCCCGGATGCATCCCCTAGTAATGTAGCGGGTCGCTACTTGAGAAGCAGCCGCTCAAGCCGGGTTGCGGCGACGGCGAGGGCGGCCGCGCCGAGGACCACGAGGTAGACCGTATCGACGAGGATCGAGGGGCCGATCAGGCCGGTCGTGAGGCTGCGGAGCAGGTCGACACCGTGATAGAGCGGCGTCAACTGCACCAGGAGTTGCAACGGTCCCGGGTAGGCGGTGATCGGATAGAACGTCGCGGAGAAGAGGAACATCGGGATCAGCACCGTGAGGACGAGATCGAAGTCCTGCCAGGTGCGGACGAACGTCGAGGCCGCGGTGCCAACGGCGGCGAACGAGAAGCCGATCAGCATGGCGGCGGGGAGGGCGAGCAGCGCCCAGGGGGAGATCGCCAGACCAAGCGCGGCCATGACGACGATGAAGCCGAAGGCGTAGAGCGTGCCGCGCAGCAAGGCCCAGGTGATCTCGCCGAGCGCGATATCGGCGACGCCGAGCGGGGTGGCCAGCACGGCATCGTAGAGCTTGACGTACTTCAGCTTGTAGAAGAAATTGAACGACGTCTCGTAGATCGCGCCGTTCATCGCGGAGGACGCCATCATCGCCGGGGCGACGAAGACCGCGTAGCGGAGCGGATGACCGTTGACCACGACGCTCGCGCCCACCAGGGCGCCGACCCCGAAGCCGATCGCGAGCAGGTAGAGCAGCGGCTCGACGAAGCCCGAGAGGATGACCGGCCAGCCACGCCGTTGGATGATCGCATTGCGCTCGACGACGTGCGCCGCGCGGTCGGGTGCAGGCAGCTGGAGGGACCGCCGCCCAGCCAGCATCGCGATCATTGGACCAGCCGCCGCTGCAGCGTGATGCGCGCGGCGGCGATGCCGATCGCGGCGTACACGAGCAAGACCGCGAGGTGGACGAACGCCGATGCGCTGAGCGCCCCAAGCGAGAGGCTGCGGGCGAGCGCGACCCCATGCGCGAGTGGGGTGAGCCAGGCGATGCCCTGGAGGAGTTGGGGGAGCTGGTGGAGCGGGAAGAAAACGCCGCCCAGCAGGAACAGGGGCGTGATCACGAACCGCCCGATCAGGGCAAAACTCTGGTCGCTGCGCCGGGTCGCAGTC
>VBFX01000117.1 GCA_005889395.1 Chloroflexota bacterium | reverse complement strand
TCCTGACGCCGACACCAGACCGAGCCCCGACGACCGAACTGCGAGGACTGGCTCCCTTGCTGCTAGACCCGGGGCTGCGTTAGCCAAACTCGCGAATAGGCTCCCCGGCGAAGGGCGCCGACACCGTTTGCCGTTACTGACATCAGAGAGGTTCCTTGGATTGAACTCACACGACCGCGCCGCGCTAGAAGAGCTTGGCTGGAACGAGCGATTCGCCTCGGCGTTCGATGCTCTCGGCCTCGATGACCTTCAGCCCGGGCGGCTGGCGGCAGACTACGGCACCAAATTCCTCGTGCAGCTTGCAGGCAGCGCGCCACTGGCAAGGCTTGGCAGCGCTCTGCGCGAGACTCGTCTGGTCGCGGTCGGTGACTGGCTAGCCGTCCACGACACGCCGGAAGCGACCGAGGTTCGGGCCGTTCTGCGGCGGCAGTCGGCCATCACCCGGGAGGCGCCGGGCCGCGAAACCGCCGCGCAGGTCATCGCGGCCAACGTGGACCTTGTCTTTATCGCCACCTCCGCGGACACCGACTTCAACCTGCGCCGCATCGAGCGACTGTTGACGGTCGTCTACCAGAGCGGCGCGGCACCCGTGATCGTCCTGACCAAGGTGGATCTCAACAACCCCGACCCATTTGAGACGGAGCTCGAAACGATCGCGGCCGGTGTGCCGGTGGTCGCCGTCAGCGGCTGGACCGGCGACGGGGTCGAAACGGTCCGGATGCATCTTTCCCGCGGAAAGACGGCGGTGCTGGTTGGATCGTCCGGCGTTGGCAAGTCCACCCTGATCAATCGCCTGCTCGGCGAAGAGGTGCTCCGCACAGCTGAGGTGCACCACAGCGGTCAGGGGCGCCACACCACCAGTCATCGTCAGCTGCTGAAGGTCCCTGGCGGTGGCCTCGTCATCGATACACCCGGCTTGCGTGAGATCCAGCTATGGGCCGGGGCGGAGGCACTCGCTGAGGTCTTCCTCGACATCGAAGCGCTGGCACTCCGGTGCCGGTTCACCGATTGCCGGCACGAGACCGAACCGGATTGCGCCGTCGTCGCGGCGCTGGAGGGCGGGACGCTCGAGGCGAGCCGTCTTACGAGTTACCGGAAGCTGCAGCGTGAGCTGCGCGCGATCGAGGTCAAGGCCGCCGTGCGGGTCAAGCGTCGGTTGGGGTAGTCCGCTTGCGCTTCGGGCGCTCCAGCTGACCGGAGCGATCCGGACCCTGGTATCCGGCCCAGGGATCGTAGTCGACCTCGAGCGCTTCCTGGGGCGGGCGCTCCGACTGGGGCACGTTGCGCAGGTTGATCCGGATCCGCGTCCAGGTAGTGTTGCGCCCCCGCATCGAGTCGACCAGGATATCGGAGGGGGCGAGGTGTGACCACACGTCGGCGTGGCGCGCCCGCCAGCGCTGCAGGCCGGCGCGCGCCTCTGCTTCCGATGCCGCGCGGGCAATCTCGATCAGGGGCATCGTCGTGCGGCGGCGACCGGTCGGACCCACCGTCTTGCCGGGAGCGGGCGGCGGGACCTCACCTTTGGGTGCCACCGGCCGGTCCTCGCGCTTGCGTCGCGACAGCTGTACGCGGGACGGCTCGCCGGTCTGCTTGGCGAAGTGCGGCGGCCAGGGCGCGTCGCCGAAGCCGGCCGCCTCGTGCTGCGCGGAAAGCTCGAGCAATGCCTCCAGTGACCCGACCGCCTCGTCGATCCCTTTCGATGGATCGCCGATCTCCGCAAAGCGCCAGGGTACGGTTGCGAGGGTAAAGGCCTCTGCCTCGCAGGTGGGCACCTCGTCCCAGCGCAATGGCGTCGATACGCGGGCGTCGGCCAGCGGGCGGACCGAGTAGGCGGAGGCAACCGTCCGGTCCTTGGCGTTCTGGTTGTAATCGAGGAACACGCCATGGCGTTCTTCCTTCCACCAGCGGCTGGTCGCGATCTCGGGGGCGCGGCGCTCGACTTCTCGCGCGAGCGCCACGGCCGCGCGGCGCACCTCGGGAAAGGTCCAGCGCGGCTCGATCCGGCAATAGACGTGCATACCTCGCGACCCCGACGTCTTGGGCCAGCCGACCAACCCGAAATCCTTGAGGACATCGCGCGTCACCATCGCCACGTCACGAATCTGCGCCCAGGGCACGCCGGGGACCGGATCCAGGTCGACCCTCAGCTCGTCCGGGTGATCAAGGTCGCCGGCACGCACAGGGTGGGGATTGAGGTCGATGCAACCGAGATTGATGATCCAGGCCAGCTGCGCGGCGTCGCGCACGACGATCTCTTCCGCGGTCCGGCCGGAGGGAAACGAGAGCTCGACGGTCTCGATCCACTCGGGGCGCGACGTCGGCGCGCGTTTCTGGAAGAACGCTTCCCCTTCGGCCCCGTTGACGAACCGTTTGAGCGCCATGGGGCGTCCGCCAACGCCTCGCAACGCTCCTTCGGCGACTGCCACGTAATAGCGAACGAGGTCGAGCTTCGTGTGGCCGCTCTTTGGGAAGAAGACCTTGTCCGGATTGCTGATGGTGACCGCACGGCCGGCCACCTCGAGGACCTCGTCTTTTGCCGCTGACATACGGTCAGACTACAGAGGGTCGCCCCCGCTCGAGGACCCCGCCGGCGTCGCCACGCCGCCAGAGCCAGATGGATGGGATCAGCCCGATCAGCGAAATGGCGACATAGCCCATGATGCTGCTAATCGAGTCGAATGCCCCATGGAGCGCGGACACCAGGAGGTAGGTTCCCAGGATTACCCAGGTGAGACGAAGGCGGCCGCGACGGGCGGCGGCAAAGATCGCGCCGCCGAGGAGCGCGGACCACAGCCCATGACCAACGGGCGCCAGCACACCACGCACCAGCTCGGTGAAGATGACCGAGTTCAGCGAGAGGATCAGCTGGTTCCCCTGCACGACGAAGAGCGACACCAGGGCATAGCCGCTGCTCTCCAGCGCAGCGAAACCAAAGCCGACCGTTGCGCCCAGGACCATGCCGTCACGGATATGAAACCGGTGGATGCCGAGGGCCACCACTACGACGAACACGCCCTTGACGAACTCCTCGATCAACCCGACTTCGAACGCGTCAATGAGGCCGGCCCGGACCAGCCAGTACTCGAACAAGGAGGCACCCAACACACCCATGACGCCGCCGATGAGGAAGGCGGTAACGATCCGTCGTGGCGAAAGCGCCGGACTGGGGTCATGATCCAGGTACCAGACGACCGCCGTAATGGGTACCAGGAAACTGCCGAGAAGGACGATCGTGGGAAGCAGAATGATGTTGTGGGTGACGCGGGCCACGGCGATGGTCGCTCCCCAGAGGAGGAGACCGCCGAGGAAGACCGCCCACCATGGCGGCGCCCAGCGCTCCGCCGTTTCTTGCGTCGGGATCTCCATCTGTGCCCGGTCCGTCAGTCCCCCGGCGCCGGCGACTCCTCGAACCAGCGCGCCTCACCGACGTTGATCGCAATGTGGGACAGCGGGCCGCTCCGCCCGGCGCCGTGCCAGTGCACCTCACCGGGTTCGGCGCGGACCGCGTCCCCAACCTGGATCTGCTGCGGAGCGCCACCCCGGACCTGCACCCATCCGGCCCCCTCGATGACGTAGAGCACCTGCCCCCCTTCATGCGCGTGCCAGTAGTTCCGCGCGCCCGGCTCGAAGCGAACAACGATGGCCGAGGTGGAGAGTGCCGGCTTTTGCGTTGCGAGCAGCTCGCGCGCAGCCGCCCTCCCCGTGAAGTGGGCCGGGTCCAGCGGCTTGAGGTCGGCGAGCGCCCGATCTTTCGGTGTGATCTCCATGCTTCAAAGCTAACGGGATCCACCACCGGCGTGCCGAGGCGATCGGTGGCGCCCGGCTAGCTGCGATATGATCGTCCCGCCACCTGAGGGAATGGCGGAATGATCTATAGAGGTCCCGCTGTCGATATCCCGGATAGCGCCCTCGTTCCGTTCGTCCTGCACCGGGCCCGCGACCTGAGCACCAAGCCGGCGCTTATCGACGGCCTCACTGGTCGCGAGCTCACCTACGGCGCGCTGGCTGACGGCGTGAAACGGGTTGCATCGGCATTGCGACGGCGCGGCTTCAAGAAAGGCGACGTCTTCGCGATCTTCAGTCCGAACCTCATCGAGTACCCGATCGCTTTCTTCGCCGTCGCCTCGTTAGGCGGCGCGGTCACCACCATCAACTCGCTCTACACCGCTCGCGAGCTTGGCGATCAGCTGAGAAATTCCGGTGCCCGATTCCTGCTGACCGTTCCGGCGTTCATGGATCGGGCCCGTGAAGCGGTCAAGGACTCGGCCATCGAGGAGATGTTCGTCTTCGGCGCCGCGGACGGGGCGACCCCATTCAGCGAGCTGCTGGCGCAGCCGATCGATGACTTCACGGTCGAGATCGATCCAGCCGAAGACCTCGTCGCGCTTCCTTATTCGAGTGGCACGACCGGCGTCGCCAAGGGCGTCATGCTGACGCACCGCAACCTGGTGGCCAACGTCACCCAGTCTCAACAATGCTTCCACCTGGGCGAGGGCGAGCGGGTGCTCGGTGTGATGCCCTTCTACCACATCTATGGACTGACCGTGATCATGAACCTGGTTCTTTACTCGGGGGCCACGATCGTCACGATGCCGCGCTTCGAGCTCGAAGCCTTCCTGCGGGTTCTCCAGGACCATCGCGTCTCGCACGCCTACGTCGCTCCGCCGATCGTGGTGGCGCTCGCCAAGCATCCGATGGTCGACCAGTTCGACCTCTCATCCGTGACCACCGTGTTCTCCGGCGCCGCGCCGCTCGACGAGGCGCTCGCGGCCGCCTGTGGCCGGCGGCTGAACTGCAAAGTGAACCAGGGCTACGGTATGACCGAAGCCAGCCCGGTCACCCACGCGGTGAGGGGCGACGTGGAGTGGACAAAGGTCGGCTCCATCGGTCCGGTCATCCCCGGCACCGAATGCCAGGTGGTCGACATCACGAGTGGAGCCGCGCTCGGTCCCGGCGAGGATGGTGAGATCTGGATCCGCGGGCCGCAGGTGATGAAAGGCTATCTGAACAATCGCGCCGCCACCGAGCAGATCCTCGACCAGGACGGCTGGCTGCACACGGGCGACATCGGCCATGCCGACCAGGACGGCGACTTCTACATCGTCGACCGCCTGAAGGAATTGATCAAGTACAAGGGATACCAGGTTCCGCCCGCCGAGCTGGAGGCCATCCTGCTGACGCACCCAGCGGTCGCGGATGCGGCCGTGATTCCCAGCCCGAATGAAGAGACGGGTGAGGTGCCAAAAGCCTTCGTCGTGCTCAAGAGCCCGATCACGCCCGAAGCCCTGATGGCGTATGTCGCCGAGCGGGTCGCGCCCCACAAGAAGATCCGGCTGGTCGAGACGATCGAGGAAATCCCCAAATCGGCGTCCGGGAAAATCCTCCGCCGCAAGCTGGTCGAACGTGAGCGCGCGAAAATAACCGCCGATTCAGGGTCGCCGAACTGATTAACTAACCACCCGCCATCGCGCCAATAATCAGAAAGGGCTCCTTCCCGGTTACCACTTCGTCGGGCAGGGGGCGATCGGGTGGGTCGAGCGACAGATCCTGCTCGCAGGCGAAAAACCGCACCAGAGCGCGCCGCTCTCGCGTGGTCTGATCGCGGATTGTCCCGCGCAGCACCGGGTAGCGCGTCTCGAGGGCGTCGAGCACGGATTGCGGCGTCGCCTCTCCGTGGACATCGAGTTCAACCTCGCCTTTGACCTGGGCGAGATTCCGTAAGTGCGGCGGGAGGACGACGCGGATCATGTAAGAGTCTGCACCTCGACGGACAGCACCGCGGGAAGGTCCCGCACAATCGGATTCCAGCTGTCGCCCGCATCGGCGGATGCATAAACCTGGCCGCCCGTCGTCCCGAAGTAGCTCCCTGGAGCATCCAGTGCGTCGACCGCCATCGCATCACGCAAGATGTTGACGTAGCAGTTGCTCTGCGGCAGACCGTTGGTCAGCGCCTCCCACTCGTTGCCGCCGGACCGGCTGCGGTAAACGCGCAGCTTTCCGTCCGGCGGAACGTGCTCCGAGTCGCTCTTGATCGGGACCACGTAGATCGTTTCGGGCTCGTGCGGGTGGATGTCGATCGGGAATCCGAAGTCCGACGGGAGGTTCCCGCTGACCTCGCGCCACGAGTCGCCCGCATCGTCGGTGCGCATGACGTCCCAGTGCTTCTGCATGAAGAGGGTGTCGGGGCGCGAGGGGTTCATCGCGATTCGATGCACGCAGTGCCCGACCTCGGCGTTCGGATCAGGGATGCCTTCCGACCGCAGTCCCTGGTTGATCGGCCGCCAGCTCTTGCCCGCGTCATCACTGCGGAACGCGCCGGCCGCTGAGATCGCCACGAACATCCGATCCTTGTGCTTGGGATCGAGGATGATCGTATGGAGGCACATGCCGCCGGCGCCCGGCGCCCAGTCGGCCGCGGTGCTGTGCTGGCGCAGGGCGGGGAGCTCGCCCCAGGTCTGGCCACCGTCGGTAGAACGGAAGAGGGCCGCGTCTTCGGCGCCCGCGTAGACGGTGTCCGGGTCCGTGAGGGACGGCTCGAGGTGCCAGATTCGCGTGAATGCAAAGGGGCGCGACGATCCGTCATACCACTTATGCGTGCCGGGTTCGCCGTCGTAGGCGAACTTGCCCTCCATCGCCTGCCAGGTCTTACCGCCGTCGTTCGAACGCTGGATCACCTGCCCAAACCAGCTGGTGTTTTGCGACGCGTACAGCCGGTTCGGGTCGGCCGGAGACCCCTTGACGTGGTAGACCTCCCAACCGGTGAAGTGCGGGCCGCTGATATCCCATTGCTTACGTTTCGCGTCCGATGTCATGACGAACGCACCCTTGTGCGTGCCAACCAGTACCCGAACCCCGCTCATCCCTTCCTCCTGTTGCGCTGAAGCCATACAAGCCGAGTGAGTAGCCTCGGCTGTGCCAACGTGACCCACGATAACTTATGCGGCCGTGCGGAGCGCGCCGGAATGGTGGCTGTCAGGTTTGAGCCGGTTAGCGAAGTAGTGGCCGGCGGCGATGAACGGCACCTCGACCGCTCGATACATGATCAGCGATACGAGTAGGGTCGCAACCAGCGCCAGCAGCCAAATCTGCCAGATGGGGGCGTGACCATAAAGGATATTCGCGAGCGTGAGCAAGACAACAAAGTGATAGAGGTAAAAGCTGTAGGCGCCCTTGCCCAGACGGCGAAGAGCAGTGGGGAGCACGATTGAGGCCTTCGGCGACGCCAGCGCCAGCACGACAAAGATAGTGGCGCCCAGCGCCGTAACCATGTCGTCGACCGGCTGTACGTGCCAGCGCGACGATTGTGCAAGCCAAAAGACCTGCGAGTAGAGCAGGACACCAACCGCCAGCAGGCTCAACTGACCCGGTCCACTCAGTGATCGGCAACGACCGATCAGCACAGCTCGGTGCTGAGCCAGTACCGCACCAGCGACGAAGAAGAACCCGTACTGCAGGGTCGCGTAGAGGGTGGTTGGCGAGTCGGATAGAAGCGCAGCCAGCACGCCCAGCGCCAGCGCAACCACGAGACCGCGCCGCCACCCGAAACGGAGCAGGAGAATCATGATGATCGGAAAGAGCAGCGAGGCGCGCATCTCGATGATGAGCGACCAGGCGATCGGGTTGAGCTGCGGGCCCTGGGAGTCGGCGAGCATGGTGACGGCCGGCCATACCTGATGCGCTTTCAGCGGGGCCAACCAGAAGCTGTTGATCCAGTAGCTCAATTCCCCCATGGGCTGCACGGGAACCAGCCAACGAATGATGACGACCGCCAGCAAGGCGCAGAGGTAGGGAGGATAAAGGCGAAATATCCGATTGAGCAGAAACGGCGCCGCGCTGGTTTTGCCTTTATAGAATCCCAGCGATAGGACAAAGCCGCTCAACAGAAAGAAGAAGATCACCGCCTGGTGGCCGCCGCTCGCGATCCGAAGTGGCGAGTGCAGGTACCAGTCGACCGGGCCGTGGGAGTAGGGAGCCGGCGACAGCATCCCGAGGCAGTGGCCAATGAAGACGGTTAGCGCCGCCAGGGCCCGCATTCCATCCAGCTGCCCGAACCGCTCGGAGGGCGATTCCGTTACAGCCACAAGAAGCTCAACGGCGAATAGAACGCCGTTCCTTTGGCTGGCTGCTTAGCTCGCGGCCGATGGCCCGGTTATTTTTGGAGTTCGCGGCCGATCGCGGCGAAGTTGCGACCGATGCTCCGGAGCTGCGCGCGAGTGACTGAGCCAGCCTTGACGCCTTTCGCGAGGGAGCCATTGATGGCCGCGAAGCGGCGCGCGATGCGCTCCATTTCCGGATGGGCTCGCGCCCTGGCTTTCTGACGGGCGCTCGGCTTGACCCGAGCCAGGGCATTCAGGAGATCAGCCGTTCGCCGCATTTCGCGGGCAGTGGTGCCGGCAGCGTCAGCTTCCTGCCTCTTGATCAGGGGCACGGAGACAATCTAGCACTCTCCGTGGAGTACTGTCAGCGTCATGGCGGGGCTCCCCGAGGGCACCCTCACCTTCATGCTCACCGACGTGGTGGGCTCGACCCGGGCGTGGGAATCCGCCCCGTCGGCGATGCGTGAGGCCATGGCCCGGCACGACCGGATCGTGGACCGATGTCTGAAACAGAACCACGGCACTGACGTGCCAAGCGGGCGGGCCGGTGACAGCATCCTGGCGGTCTTTCCGCGGGCCGCCGACGCCGCGGCCTGCGCCCTCTCATTGCAGCGGGACTTCGCTGCCGAGCAGTGGCCGGCGGAGATCAACCTCGAAATTCGCGTCGCGCTGCATTCCGGCGAGGCCGAGCTACGGCAGGACCAGTATCACGGTCAGGTCCTCAACCGCTGTGCCCGGCTGCTAGCCACCTGTCATGGCGGACAGGTGTTACTCACCAGCGCAAGCGAGCAACTCCTGGTGGACGAGTTACCCGCGGGCGCGGAGCTTCGCGACCTCGGAGTGCATCGCCTCAAAGACCTGACGCGCCCAGAGCACGTTTTCGAGCTCGTCGATATCGAGAATCCAAGAGAGTTTCCGCCCATCCGCTCGCAGCAGCCGGCTACCAACCTCCCGATTCAGCTGACAGCCTTCATTGGCCGCGACGGCGAGCTGCGGCAACTTCGGGAACTCCACGGGCGGTCACGGTCACTTACCCTGACCGGACCAGGCGGCTCAGGGAAAACGCGGCTGGCTCTCGAGCTGGCTTCCGAAGTCGTACCGGAGCACGCTGACGGAGTCTGGTTCATCGAGCTCGGCCCAGTTTCGGGGCCGCAGCTCGTGCCGCAGGCGGTGGCGGACACCTTGCATCTGAAGGAGCAGGCCAGCCGGCGGCTGGCAGAAACCCTGGCCGATCACCTGCGAGAACGCCGCTCGCTCCTGGTCCTCGACAACTGTGAGCACGTCGTTGATACCGTCGCCGAGTTGACCGTCGAGCTGCTCAAAGAATGCGAGGGGCTCAAAGTCCTGGCGACCAGTCGCGAGCCGTTGCGAGTGCCCGGTGAAGTCACCTGGCGGGTGCCGCCGTTGGGACGGGAGGAAGCCGTGCGACTATTTTCCGATCGCGCCGCGGCTCACGATGCGCAATTTCGCCTTAGCGACGACAACATCGACCTGATCGTCCGGATCTGTGAGTGCGTCGACCGGATCCCGCTGGCCATCGAGCTCGCAGCCGCAAGAGTTCACATGATGTCAATCGATGAGATTCTCAATCGGCTCGAGAAGAGCTTCGGGCTGCTCACGGGAGGAAACCGAACGACCGTCAGTAGACAGCAGACCCTTAGAGCGACCCTCGACTGGAGCTACGGCCTTCTCAGCGATCCCGAGAAGATGCTCTTCCGGCGTCTCTCGATTTTCGCGGGGCGCTTCACGCTTGACGCCGCCGAAGCCGTGTGCGGCGACGACCTGCTGAAACCCGATGCCGTGCTCGACGAACAGGCCGGAGAGCTCGATCCTATCCAGACCCGGCTGGCTGCCTATCTGATCGAGGTTGCCGAATCGCGCAGGCCGGGCCACCTGGCTGAGTGGCTGGACCGCCTTGAGGCTCTTTACGATGACATCGGCGCTACTCTCGCCTGGAGTCAAAAGGCCGATCCTGAGCTAGGGATGCGGTTGGCTGTCACACTCGATGTCTTCTGGCAGTTGCGCGGTCACGCGTCGGCGCCCCGCCAGTTCGCCGACGCCATCCTGGCGCATATATCACCGGACTTTCGCCGCCGCCCCGCCGCCCTTTATCTCGCCGGAGCATTTGCCTACCTGCAGGGTGACTTCGCGGCGGCCCGTCGGCGGATCGACGAGGCTGTCGCCGAGGCCCGCCGTGCCGGAGACTGGGTGACATTGTTGGCGGCGCTCGAGAGGTCAGGCCTGATGGCCGCCGCCGCGGGCGACCTGGCTGCCTCGGAGACAGCCCTCGAGGCGGCGCTGAAGCTGGCGCGCGAGCATCGTGACCAGGCCGCCGAGGCCTCGATCCTTCACCAGTTGGGCCTGCGCGCGAGCCAGAAGCCTGATCTTCCAACGGCGCGCTCGCTTCTGGAAAAAAGCCTCGAGCTCCGCCGGACCCTTGAAAGGAGCGATGAAGCGTCGATGTCGCTCACGTTTCTCGCCGCCGTGGCGCTCCTCCAGGCAGACGCGGCGACCGCGCGGCGCTCCATCATCGAGAGCCTGGAAATCGGGCGCGCGCTTCACGACCGCCGCGCGGCCTGGTCGCTTGACGTTCTTGCCTGTCTGACGACGCGCGAAGGCAATCTCGAGCGGGCGCTGCAACTGGCCGGTGCCGGCTCTGCCATGCATGAGGCGAGTGGGAACACGCCACCAGCGCCGTGGGAGGCCTTCGTCTCACCCCACGTCCAGCTCGCGCGCAACGGCCTGGATCCAGAAGTCGCTCGCATGAGGTGGGAAGCAGGGCGGCGCATGGCGTTCGATGAGGCGCTGGAGTTCGCCCTGGCCGCGGTCAGCACTCCGTTGGAAGTTGGGCGCTAGGAGACGAGAGACTCCAGCAAGTCCAGAGACGGCGCAAAGAAAAGGCTGCCGGTGACCGCCCGACTGAAGTCGAGCAAGCGATCGTAGTTGCCAGGCGGTCGGCCCACGAACATGTTCTCCAGCATCTGCTCGATCGGGCGCGGTGATCGCGCGTAGCCGATGAAGTAGGTCCCGAACTCCCCGCGCGCCACGTCACCGAATGGCATGTTGTCGCGGAGGATCTTGATCTCCTTGCCGTTCTCCTCGATGATTGTCAGCGCATTGTGTGCGGAGCTGGGCTTGACGCCGTCATCCAGCTCGATGTCGGAGAGCTTGGTGCGGCCGATGATGCGCTCCTGCGCTTCCGTCGTCAGGGCATTCCAGGCGGCCATGTCGTGCAGGTACTTCTGCACGATGACGTAGCTCCCACCGGCGAAGGCCGCGTCCTCGTCGCCGATGATGGTGGCGTCGACCGCCAGTTGATCGGTCGGGTTCTCGGTCCCGTCGACGAAACCGATCAGGTCGCGGTCGTCGAAGAACTGGAAGCCGTGGACCTCATCGACTGGCGTTACCGCCCCGGCGAGCTTGATCAGGAACTGGGTTGCAAGCTCGAAGCAGAGGTCCATCCGGGCCGCACGGATGTGGAACAGAATGTCGCCGGGCGTGGGCACCGCGTGACGGGAACCGGCCCGGATCTCCCGGAATGGGTGGAGCTCCGCCGGGCGAGCGCCGCCGAAGAGCCGGTCCCAGGCGGATGAGCCAAACGCGGTTACGCAGGACAGGTAGCCCTCGAGGTCGCGAAAGGCGACCGCCCGAACGAGCGCCGGGAAGTCTTCGCAGAAAGCTCTGACGGCCTGGCGATCGCCATCGCCGGGGTTGACCGTGACCACCAGGAAGATGGCGGCGCGGGTCAGGGGCGCCACCACCGGCTGCGGCTGCCTGTTGCCTGGCTCGCCCTTCAAGTCCTCCATTCTCCCACCCTCCAAAATTTGGGTCGATGGCGCCTGACGATCCAAAATTAGAGACGAGCGAACTTTCCCGATCAAAGGAGGCGTTACGTGTCCAACCGTTCGGTGTATTTGCAGACCATGATTTCCCTGGCGTCGGCTGCCTTTGGGGTGGTCGCCGCGCTCGCCTGGAACAGCGCGATCACGGCCCTCGTGAGGCAGATTTTTGGCTCGGGTGCCCAGGTTATCTCGCTCTTCCTCTACGCCATCATCATCACGATCATCGCGGTCATCGTGATGGTGAACCTTGGCAAGGTGGCGGAGCGCACGGCCGAGTCCAAGGCGTAACCGGCGATTGTGAGCAGCCGCCGGCTCTGCATGGCCGACGGCTGCCCGAGGACGTTTCCGCTAGCTGGTGAATGCGCAGGTCGCGAAGATGCCGATGGTGTGGGATTTGGTGTCGTTATTCTGAACAGCGGCCAAGAACACGTTCGTGGTTCCGCCAACCGTGCCTACGGTGAGCTCCTGGATCACTGTGTGGAAGTTCGCGCTTCCCTCGCCGACGACCTGGGCCCCGCCGCCGAGTACCTTCTTTCCCGACGGGCAGGACACCGTGTCGCGCACGAACCCGCCGGCCGGCACAACGAAGGTCGCCTCAACCATTTCGTAGCCGGAGAGTCCTGGTGGCCCTTGCGGTCCAGCCGGTCCCTGCGGTCCAGTGGGCCCTGCGGGTCCGGTTGCTCCCTGCGGCCCAGCCGGTCCCTGCGGCCCTGCCGGCCCCTGCGGCCCAACCGGTCCTGTGGCTCCTTGGGGTCCAGCGGGTCCTGGCGGCCCTGCCGGCCCCGCTGGTCCGACCTGATTCCAGTGAATTGCTACCTCGTCCGGGTGGCATGCGCGCAGCGACGGCCTTGACGAGGACGGGTCGATAACGCGGAGCTTGCCAGTCGACTTCTGGAAGCAGCCGTTTATCAACCCGCCCGGTCCCGGAATCGAAGCAAAAACCGGTATCGCTAGCAGCCCGATAAGCGCGGCACAGAGTACACCCAGCAAGAGCCGGGAGCGGAACGCCAGTCTGAGTTTCATCTCTCTCCTCTATCTTCAGGTGAACGAACTTCACAATCGCTCGGCTGAAGACGGGTGGGTCGCGCGCTGAGCCACGACTTCTCGGGCCATCGAGGCGCGCCAGCGTAAGCTCCCCTTGCGTATCTGTTCCCCCGCTCACGAAAACGCAACGCTGCCCGCCTACTTACGGGTCCGCGGCAGACCTCTTTGGGTGAAGCTCCTACCCCACTGAGTGAATGAATTCGCCTCCATGCATAAAGCGGGGCTGCCGCGCGGATTCATGATCTCCCGCATACGGCGGCGACTCACTTCTTCCGCCGAGGCGTGCGTGTTGATCGCTACGGACGAGCCTGCTCGGAGGTAGCGACTCCGCCGCCTGGTGCCAAGGCAGGTGTGATCAGGTACACATGGTCTGTGCCCCACGATGCCCGGGCGGTCACCGCCCTACGGCGCATTGCCTTCCTTTTGGAGCTGGCGCAGGAGCCGACGTACCGCGTTCGCGCCTTTCGCCGCGCGGCCGACCTAGTTTCAGCACTTACCGCGGACGAGCTCGAACGGAGGATCCGTGAGGGTTCGCTCCAACAGCTGCCCGGCATCGGCGCTGTGACGGCGCTGGCGATCACCGAAGCACAGCGCGGCGAAGCCCCGGTCTACCTGCGTCGGCTGGAATCCACCGGAGCTGGCTCCGTGGCCGACGACGCCGCAGCCTTGCGTGTGGCGCTTCGAGGCGACTGCCACACGCACTCCGACTGGTCGGACGGCGGCAGCAGCATTCTGGAGATCGTGGCCAGAGGCCTGTCCGCTGAGCGGTTGCGCCAGCAACTCGAGGAAGTGGAGCGGCTCAACGTCGGGCTGGCACCCTTCCGCATCCTCACCGGTGTAGAGGTCGACATCAACGAGGACGGCTCGCTCGACCAGGAGGACGGGCTGCTCGACCGTCTCGACATCGTCGTCGCGAGCGTGCATTCGAAGCTTCGCATGTCCCGGGAGCAGATGACCGAACGAATGATGACGGCAGTCGCCAGCCCGTTGACCAAGGTGCTGGGCCACTGCACCGGTCGCATCGTCGTCGGCAGAGGGCGGCCGGAGTCGGAGTTCGACGCGGAGGCCGTATTCGAGGCTTTTGGGCGCTTCGGCGTCGCTGTGGAGATCAACTCACGTCTCGAGCGCCTCGACCCGCCCAAGCGGCTGCTCCGACTGGCGGTGGAGGCAGGGTGCCGCTTCGCTATCGACAGCGATGCTCACGCCCCTGAGCAGCTCGACTGGCAAATACGCGGTTGCGAACGGGCCGCAGCCTGTGGCGTTGCGGCCGATACCGTCATCAACACGCTGAGCGCTACCAACCTCACCACCCGGCAGCGCCGCGCCCACTGAGCCCTCGCCCAGGGAAAGCTGCCTGGTCGCGAGAACTGCGACCATCCGCCGTTGCCTGACATGAGTAGACGCGCCAACCGCCCTGTGGAAAGTCGTTCTGCCAGGGATCATCGCCGCCCTCTTGATCGCGTTGGGGGCCGGCATGTCCTTCTTGCCGGACCCATCCAATTCGGTCGCCGCCTATCAGCAGGCGACGCCCTGCGCCGCCGCGAGCGTCCCCTCGGACAACTGCTATGCCGTGGTACCGGTCACCGTGGTCAGCGTATCCGCCCATCACTTTCACAGGAACAGGCAGGATGAGGAGCACGTCATCGTCCAGGCTCCCAGCGGCCCCAGCGAGATCGTCCTTCCATGGGAGAGCGAGCAGGATCAGGTTCTCCTGGCCGGCGCGACCGGAACGGTCGACGTGTATCGGGGAGTGCCCGTGCTCCTGGCAGTCGGTAGAAACCAGTTCGCTACCCTGCAGAATCCGATCGTTCAAAAGGCGCAAACCCGATGGATCGGCTGGATCCTCCTGGGCCTTGGGCTGGTGTTTGGCGGCGCCGTGGTGCTGACGCTCCTCGCTCGGCGGCGTGGATCATCCGTCCCGGTTGCATCAACGGACGCCCTCCGCCAAGCGATTTTCCAGCTGCCTCCGGACGCGGATCCGCAGGTCGTCGAAAAGATGAACGAGATCCAGCAGCGTCTCGCCACCATGCAAGCGCGGCCGCAGCGCGGCCAGATCACCAGGGGGCAGACGATCGGAATCGTCATCGGCTGCGCCGTCGCCGTGCTGGGGGCGCTGCTCCTACGCGGTCCGCACTAAGGCGCAGTCTTCCTTCATCGCCGAGAGCAGTAGGGAGTCCTAGTCGGCCAGGCGGGCAGCTTGTTCGTTGAGATAGCGCTGTCGTGGGAGGCTGGTCCGGGATCGACACTCAGATGGGGCACGGGTCGCCGCACTCCGTCTGGTGGAATCTCATAGGCGGGCTCACGCAATGAACTGATCGTGGGCAGTCTAGGCATGAGATTGCGAGCCCTCGGGTAACGTTAGGCGATGCAAGGGCGACAGCAGGCCGAGCCTAGCAGTAACGAAATCCGCCCTCCTGTTACGAAAGCTCGGCGGAGCCGGATTAAACGCCAGCTTCCCAGCGTCGCGGAAGTCGCACGGTTTGCGGGGCCCGCATTCATGCCGAAAAGAGCGGCGCGCTGGGAGCGGGTGCTCACGGTGGCGGACTTCCGGCGGCTGGCCAAACGTCGAACGCCCCGGCCGGTTTTCGACTATGTGGAGGGCGCCGCCGAACAGGAACTCAGCGTGGACCGGTCGGTGCAGGCTTTTCAGCGTGTGGTCTTTCACCCGCACGTGCTACGCAATGTCGGCTCTGTCGAACCGTCGACGACTATTCTGGGACGCCGGGCGGCACTGCCGATGGTATTGGCGCCCACCGGCTTCACGCGAATGATGCGAACCGAAGGCGAACCCGCGGTGGCGCGCTCGGCGGCTCGCGCAGGTATTCCGTACGCACTTTCGACACTCGGCACCACCTCGGTTGATCGGCTGCGCTCAGAAGCCCCTGATACCGAGCTTTGGTTCCAGCTCTATCTTTCGCGTGATCACGGCCGCAGCCGTGAACTGCTGGATCGCGCGAAAGCGAGCAGTTATACGACGCTGGTTGTCACCGTCGACGTGCCGGTGGCCGGAGCGCGCCTTCGCGATTCCTACAACGGGTTGACGTTGCCGCCCACGCTTACTCTGCGCACCCTCGTCGCGATGGCGGCGAAGCCGCGGTGGTTGTTTGACGCCCTGACAACCGAACCGCTCGCATTCGAGGCCCTCGGCGCGGGCAAAGACCTTGTGAGCTTGTTCAAGAACGCGTTCGACCCTGGCGTCACATTCGCCGATCTCGAGTGGCTGCGCGCTCAATGGCGCGGTTCGTTGGTTGTGAAGGGGATTCAGCGGCTCGATGACGCGAAAGCGGCAACCGCAGCGGGTGTCGATGCGATCGCTGTTTCGAACCATGGCGGCCGTCAGTTGGACCGTGCCGCCACGCCTTTGATGCTCTTGCCAGAGGTGGTCGACGCGATCGGCGGCAAGGCGGAAGTGTTTCTGGACGGCGGCATTCGTTCAGGCGCGGACGTAGCTGCGGCTGTCGCCCTTGGGGCCCGGGCGGCATTCATCGGTCGTCCGTATCTCTACGCGCTGATGGCCGGAGGCGAGTCAGCCGTGGACCATCTCCTGAAGCTGTTCGCCGACGACTACGTTCGCACCCTCAAGCTCCTCGGCGTGTCGCGAACGGCGGATCTGTCTTCCGATCTCGTAACTGCTACCTAACCCAGATGGTTGCCAGTGGACGCCACCTTCCCGCTCCCTCGTGATGGATGCACGGCCGACGCTACCGGTGCGCCAGCGCCGGGACCAAGTTTGGTGTGCGGTGCCGAGCGCAGCGTTAGACGCGGATAGCACGCTGGTGGCCACATGACTCGCGCTTCAACAAAAGGTCGATACATCAGTCAGACCAGCCCGAGGCCTGTTTACAAATAGACGCAATAAATTCAAGAGTTGACATCCGTGAATTAGGGGTCAGGATGTGGTGTAGTTGCGCGTCGCCTAGTTGACTCGGGGCTGGCTGCACTGGCGGTCGCGCAAACGTGAGGTTGATGGCAACAACCGTCAGTTGACCTGAGGAGGGCGCGAACTATGGCGAATGCAAGCCCAACCAAGGCTGGCGCAGCCACCGCTGTGGCCGAAGATACCGCGATCCGGCCTTTCCGTATCGACGTTCCGGAGGAGGCTCTCGTCGACCTTCGCCGTCGACTCGCTGCCACCCGGTGGCCTGAGCGGGAAACGGTCACCGACGACACGCAGGGCGTGCAGCTGGGGACGATGCAGGAGCTCGTCCGCTATTGGGGCACCGAGTACGACTTCCGGAGGTTCGAGGCGAGGCTGAACGCGCTGCCTCAGTTCATCACCGAGATCGACGGTCTCGACATCCACTTCATCCACGTCAAGTCGCCGCACAAGAACGCAATGCCGCTCATCATCACGCACGGCTGGCCGGGCTCGGTCATCGAGATGCTGAACGTCGTCGGCCCGCTCACCGACCCGACCGCACACGGCGGCGACCCGAAGGACGCCTTCGATCTGGTGGTTCCGTCGATGCCCGGCTACGGGTTTTCGGCAAAACCGACGGCTACCGGCTGGGACCCTGTCCACATCGCGGATGCTTGGATCGCGCTGATGAGGCGCCTGGGATATACACGATTCGTCGCGCAAGGTGGCGATTGGGGTGCGCAAATCACGGATGTGATGGGTGCAAAGGCCCCTCCGGAGTTGCTTGGAATTCATTCCAACATGCCCGGCACGGCCCCACCTGACGTTGCGAAGGCGCTCGCATCCGGCGGCCCGGCGCCGTCTGGTCTTTCAGCTGACGAGAGCCGCGCGTGGGAGCAGCTGAAGTTCCTCTATACGAAGGGCATCGGATACGCGACCGAGATGGCGTTGCGCCCGCAGACGTTGTACGGGCTCGCCGATTCGCCCGTCGCCCTCGCCGCCTGGATGCTCGACCACGACTCGCGCAGCTACGAGGACATCGCACGGGCCTTCGAAGGCGATCCCGTAGGCAACCTCACGCGAGACGAGGTCCTCGACAACATCACGCTCACGTGGGTGACGAACACCGGGGTTTCCTCGGGTCGTCTCTACTGGGAGAACAAGCTCGGCTTCTTCGACATCAAGGGCGTCTCGGTTCCGGCCGCCGTGAGCGTCTTTCCTCAAGAGCTCTATCAGGCGCCGCGGAGTTGGACCGAGCGGGCCTACCCCAACCTCATCTACTTCAACGAAGTCGGCAAGGGCAACCACTTCGCGGCCTGGCAGGAGCCGACCCTCTTCACAACCGAGGTCCGTGCCGCATTCCGGTCACTGCGTTGATCGGCGCAGCCGGAAGATAACGATGGCCACAAGCGCGCAGACTACGGCGGGCGCCGCGAAAGGGTCGTCGACGAGCACCTCGCTTGGTCCGCTGAAACGGATCAATGCCGGTCTCTTGAATGTCGGTTATATCGAGGCTGGCCCGAGCGCTGGCATGCCGGTGATTCTGCTTC
>VBFX01000345.1 GCA_005889395.1 Chloroflexota bacterium | reverse complement strand
ACCTTGGTGACGCTAGCCAATCGTCATCAACACTTCGTTGGGGGCGACGATCGCTCCCTCTTTGGCGAATACCTCGCGAACCGTCCCGCCGACGGTTGCCACGATGTCGTTCTGCATTTTCATCGCCTCCAGCACGACGACCACGTCGCCGAGCCGGACGCGGTCGCCGGATTTGACTTTGACCTTGACCACCATGCCCTGCATTGGCGCCTGGATGGCGCCGTCACCACCGGCGCGTTGCGCCGCCGTGGGGCCCGACGCAGGAGGCGCCGCGGCGGTGGCCGGCGCCGCGCCGTCGCCGAGGATCCGGACCCGATACGGTTCGCCATCGACTTCGACCGTGAACTCGCGCCCGGCGGCTTCGCTTGGCGCGGCCGGACCGGGCGCAGCGGGGACAGGCTGGGGTGCCGGTTGCGGCTCTGGCGCGGGAGCTGCTGCCGCGGCGACGGGCGTCTCCGCTCGGTGCCCGGCGGGGCGAAGGATGTTTGGGGCGTCTTCGGGAAACAGGATGTAGGTGAGCACCTGGTCCACGCCGGACGGGTTCAACCCTTGCTTGCGCATCTCGCGCCGCGCGCGGTCGATCCCCGGTTGCAGCAGGTCGGCCGGCCGAAGCGTGATCGCATTCGATGAGCCCAGCGCGCGCTTGCGGACCTCCGGATCGATGGGGCCGGGCGGCTCGCCGAACAGGCCCTTGACGTAGTCGCGGAAGGGCTGCTCGATGTGCTGGTAGCGCTTCTCGCTCAGCGTATTGGCCAGCGCCTGGTTCGCCGCGATCCGGTTGATCGGTGCCGCCATCGGGGGGTAACCCATCTCCTGGCGCACCAGGAGGAGTTCCTGCAGCAGCCGATCGTAGCGATCGATGGCATTGCGTTCTCGGAGGTTGCGGATCAGGACCGCCAGCACCGGCGCAGGCAGTTGGTGCTGCAAGACGAGAACATCGTTGCGGAAGGCGATCGGGTCCTGGAACTCGAGATATTCGTCGTGAATCTCATCGAAGTACCGGCTCGCCTGGCCGATCACATTGAGGTCGAGGCCGGTGTCGTACGGCCCGTCGCGAAGGCTGGCCACCATGGTCTCGGTGGCGGGTTGCGAGGCGCCCCAGGCGAGCGCGGAAAGCGCGGTATCGATCCCGGTCGCCCCGGCTTCGATGGCCGCGAAGTATGAGATCGGCGCCAGCGCCGTCGTGGAGTGGGAGTGAATCGTGACGGGCAACCTGGTCGCGCTCGTGATCGCCGTCACCAGGCCGCGAGCATCGAGCGGAGCCAGGATGCCGGCGACGTCCTCGATCCCGATCCAGTCCACGCCCATCGCCTTCAGGCGGCTGGCGGACTTGACCACGCGCGCCTCATCCGCGGCCGGACTCGGACTGTAGACGAGGGAGCCGATCACGCGGGCCCCGGCTTTGCGGGCAACCTCGACCGGCACCTCGAGGTTTCGCAGGTCGTTGAGCGGGTCGAACATCTTGATCACGCGAATGCCGTCTTCGACCGCCTGCTCGATGAAGGCGCGCACCACGTCGTCCGGCTGGTGGGATTGTCCGAGCAGGGTCTGTCCGCGGATCAACATCTGCAACGGTGTCTTCACGATGGCGGCTCGCAGCGCACGCAACCGCTGCCAGGGATCTTCTTTGAGGGCCCGCACCTGGGCCGCGAACGTCCAACCACCCCAGGCGTCGAGGGCGTGGTAGCCGATGTCGTCGAGGGTTTTCGCGATCGGCAGCACGTGCTGCAGCTTGAGCCGTCCCTGCACCAAACTCTGCTGCGCGTCGCGCAGCACAGTCTCGGTGATCAAGACCCTGGGCATCGCCGCTATTGTATGCCCGGTTTTTAGGCGGGTTTCGGTGTCGGGCCAGCCGGCCCACGCGCGCCGCGCTTTAGTGCGATGCGCGCGTTTGAGGCGTTCGGTTGGCCTCCCGTCGCTTGACCAGCTTCTCCCGCGCGACCGGGTCGTTGAGCGCCAGGATGCCGGTCGCCAGGTGCGCGGCGTTCCTCGCGCCGGCCTCACCGATGGCGACCGTCGCCACCGGGATACCGGCCGGCATTTGCGCCATCGAGAGGAGTGCGTCGAGCCCACCCAGGGCACCCGCGGACATCGGCACGCCAATGACCGGCAGCAGGCTCCAGGCCGCCACCACGCCGGGAAGATGTGCGGCGCCGCCCGCGGCGGCGATCAGGACCTTGAGTCCGCGCCCTTCGGCCTG
>VBFX01000344.1 GCA_005889395.1 Chloroflexota bacterium | reverse complement strand
CTCGAGCAATGTGTCCACCTGGGGATTGGAATACTGGCCATCGTTAAAGCCACCGCCGGTGTGGAACCACCCGAACATGTTGCCGTCGGGATCGATCCGGCCACTCCAGCCAACGAGGGCGGCGTCGAATTTGTGGGCCTCGGCATCGTTGAGCACCTGGCCGAATTCTTCGACCTGGATGTTTACCGTGATGTCGGCCTTGCTCAGCTGATCTTTGATCAGCGTCGCTTCCTGAATGGAACCCGGGGTGTTGGGCGTCTTCATACCGAACGAGAAACCGCTCGCCATGCTCTTCGCCTTAGCGACATCCGGCTTGGCGTAGAGCCGTTCGCTCGAGTCGTACGCCCAGCTGGTCGGCGGGATCGGGCCGTTGCTCAGCACGTGGATGTCGAAGAAGACGTTCTTCACGATCTGGGCCCGGTCGAGCGCGAGGGCGACGGCCTGGCGCTTGGCCTTGTCGGCGAACACGCCGGAGGCGTTATTGACCTCGAAGCCGCCAAAGCTGAGGCCGGCGGCATCCTTATAGATGAGGCTCGAGTCGGACTTGACACTCACCACGTCCTTGTCGGCAATGGCGTTGGTGCCGGCGACGTCGATGTCGCCGGTCCGGAGCGCCGCCAGGGCCGAGCTGGAGTCAGTGATCGGGCGGTAGATCAGCCCGTCGAGATAGGGCCGTCCCGAAATCCAATAGCTCGGATTTTTCTTGAGGGTCAGGTGGTCGTCGCGCTTCCAATCGACGAACGCGAAGGGCCCGGTGCCCGCCCCCAAGGGGTTGAGCCCGAAGTCGGCCCCGCCCTTGGCGATGGCGGCCGGCGAGAGGATCATCCCCGCGCGGTCGACGAGCTGCGCCAGCAGGGCGGCGTCCGGTTTCTTCAGGTGGAAGATCACGGTCGACGCGTCCTTGACCTCCACCGACTTCACGCTGGCGAGCTCGCTCTTGCGTGGCGAGCTGGCCGCGTTCAGGATCCGGTCGATGTTGAACTTCACCGCATCGCCATTGAAGTCGGTGCCGTCATGGAATTTGACGCCCTGGCGGAGCGTGAATTGCAGGGTGGTCGAATCGCTGTACTGCCACGCGGTGGCCAGCCCCGGCTTGATCTTCAAGGATGGGTCGATGGTGACGAGCGAGTCGTACATGTTGTAGTAAACCTGGCGTTCGACTCGCTGCGACGATTTGAGCGGGTCGAGCGTCCGCAACTCCGACTCGAGCGCAATCTTGAGGGTGCCGCCGGCTTTAGGCGTCCCGGCGCTGTTGGTCGTCCCCCCACCGCCGCCGGCACAAGCCGCCAGGAAAAAGGTCGCGACCATCCCAAGAGCCAGACGCTTCATGAACACGTCCTCCCTTCCCTTTGCCGGGATCGCCCCTACCCTCTCGCGAATCGAGCGTAGCACGCACCCAGTACCGCTTACTACATGCGGAGGTTACGACCGGTCGAGACCGCTGACTAACGGCCGACCGCGTAGCCCTGCATCCCGCGCGGGTTTGCGGCCGCCATGAGCTGGCCCGTGCTCGGGTCCTTGCCCACCACGCAGAGCCGGCCCAGGGACCAGGGATCGTCGAGCGCGACTTCATGCCCGCGCCGGCGGAGCCCCTCGGCCGCCTGTGAGCCGATCCGGTCCTCGACCGACAGGCATCCGGGAGCGGACTCATGCGGAAAGAAGGAGCTCGGGAAGTGGCGGTTGTGGAACATCGGTGCGTCGATCGCCTCCTGCAGGTTCAGGCCGAATTCGACATGGGACAGGAAGAAATTGAGCGACCACTGGTCTTGCTGGTCGCCGCCCGGCGTGCCGAACGCCAGCCAGGGTTGATCGCCGCGCATGACCAGCGTCGGGCTCAGGGTTGTTCGCGGCCGCTTCCCGCCCTGCACCGTGTTGGGATGCCCTTCGTCGAGGTTGAACATCTGGGCGCGGGTGCCCAGGCAGAAGCCCAGGCCGGGAATCACCGGCGAGCTCTGCAACCAGCCGCCGCTCGGCGTTGCGGCCACCATGTTGCCGGCTCGATCGATGACGTCGACATGACAGGTGTCGCCGAGCGGATTTGCCCGCAGCGTCGGGTCGCTGACCGGTTCCCACCGGCCGCGAGCGCTGCGATCGCGGTGCCGCGCCAGCGACCAGGGGATGATCGGCCGCCGGCCGTTCACGGTCCCCGGCCGGAGCTCCATCGAAGCCCGGTCGCCGATCAGCTGGCGGCGCTGCGAAGCGTAATCCTCCGCGAGAAGCGCGCCGAGCGGAACGTCGGCGAAGTCGGGGTCACCGTACCAGGCCTCCCGATCGGCGAAGGCGAGTTTGGCGGCCTCTGTGACCGCGTGGACATGGTCGGCGCTGAGGAAACCCATCGCCTTGAGGTCGAAGCCGCGCAACAAGGCCAGCTGCTGAAGGAACACAGGCCCCTGGCCCCAGGGCGCGGTCTTGTACACGGTCCCGCCCGCGTAGGTGAACTGGGTCGGGGGCTCGACCCGAGCCTTCCACTCGGATAGATCTGCCGCGGTCAAGAGTCCGGCGTGCCGGTTCCCCGAGCTGTCCATCGCCGGCACGCGGCAGGCGTCGTCGATCGCCTCGGCCACGAACCCCTGATAGAAGGCTTGCAGCGCGGCGTCGATCTGGCGGTCGCGGTCGCTGCCGGCGCGTTCCGCCTCGTTGACGACGCGCTCGTACGTCTTTGCGAGGTCGGGGTTTCGAAAAGTCGTATGGGGCCGAGGGACACCATGGTCGAGGTAGACCCGCGCCGACTCATGCCACTCGTCGCGAAAGAGTGCCTCTACCTGGGCGATCGCTTCCGAAATCGCCGCGACGAGCGGATAGCCCGAGCCTGCATAGTCGATGGCGGGTTGCAGGACG
>VBFX01000343.1 GCA_005889395.1 Chloroflexota bacterium | reverse complement strand
TATCGCCTGAACGAGTTCGCGATCACCCTGCCGCCCCTCCGGGAGCGCGACAACATCCTTCATTTGGCGAATGCTTTCCTGGCGGAAGCAAGCGCCGAGCTCGACCGGCCGTGCCGCAAGCTCTCAGCAGCGGCGACGCAGGTGCTGCTGCGTTACCCCTGGCCGGGAAACGTGCGGGAGCTCCGCAACGTCATTCGGCGGGCCAGCCTGCTCGCCTCGGACGTGGTCGAGCCGGAGCACCTGGCCGTCCTCCCGGTCGATCCCCCGCCGGCGACCGCTCGCTCGGGAGAGGCGGCGCCAGCCGGCTCGTCTCTCAAGGAGCTCGCCCAGGCGGCTACGGTGGACGCCGAGGGACGGGCGATCCGCACGGCCTTGCAAGCGACGCGAGGCAACAAGAGCGAGGCGGCGCGCCTGCTCCGTGTGGACTACAAGACGCTGCACCTCAAGATGAAGCAGTACGGCATCTCTGCAGGGCAGTTCCGGCAGTCCTGACCGTCGTCCGTCGGTCGCAATGGTCCGCGATTTGCGCGGATCGATCCGCGCAATGGTGAGATCGAGCGAGCGGCCCCGAGAAGAGCTGCGCTTCTCCCTGCGGGAGATCGCGGGCCGGGCGGCCGCGGAAGCGGAGCGGCAGGCGATCCGCCTGGCGCTTCGAGCCACGCGGGGGAACAAGAGCGAGGCGGCGCGGCTCCTCCGGGTGGATTACAAGACCCTCCACGTGAAGATCAAGCAGTTCGGCATTTCCGCAGAACAGTTCCGGCAGTCCTGACCGTCGCGAGTGCCCGCCGACTCTCTGGCGGCGGCACCATGGTGTACGCGCCATAGGTCTTACCACCGCACCAGACTCTCGACGCCGATCTCTTTGCTCGTCCGAGCGCAGCGTCGTTCACCTTGACGAGGTGCGCACGGCGGTTTCTCCTGCCAGCACCGTTACTTACTCCGTTTCCGTAGGCCGCGCCGTCTGTTGGCGTTGAGCCGTCGCGACGAGCTACAGGAGGCGCCAGCACGGGCACGTGCTTTGCCTTGGTGCGCAGTGCCGTCCCCGTCGGTTGCATTGCGCGTTGTGCTTCAAGGAGGAGACCGATGCAAACACTCCGAAGGACCGTTGCGGTCCTGACCTTCCCTGCGGTCGCGTGGCTGGGAGCCGCCTGCGAGCGGATGGACACACCGACCGGGGCACCACCCCCGCCGGTCATGCAGATGGCCGACCCCGCGCCGAGCAGGACCTGGACGAACGACTTCGAGAACCCTGGCGACGACACGCCTGCGGGCGGCTGGTACCCGAATCTACCGGCGACCATCACGCGAACGCCGTCCGGAGCCGCCGCCACGTACGCGAGCGGGATCCAGTCAGCCTCGGGGAGCTGGCACGCACGTCTGAGTCCGAACGACGTCTGCCCGAAGGTACCGGCGAGCTTCGCCTGCAGCGGGCCGTACACGTATTGGGGCAAGAGCAGCGGCTTCAACCCCGGTTTCCCGGATGGCGGCTACGTGACCGAGATCGACATCTACCTCGATGTTCCCTGGATGACGGCGGACGCGACTACGCGGTCTGACACGCGCTTCGACTGGAGCTCGTCGATCGACAATCAGTTCGGGGGATTCCGGCGTGACTTCGTCTTCAACGCCGGCACTCCGCTCACCTCTAGCGAGACGGGGTCGAATCCCGGGTACTACGTCAACGCAAGTACCAATGGATTCCGGTCGGGCGCCTTTCCTGAAAACACGTGTCCGTCTCCGTCAACCCCGCCGAACTACTGCCGCGCGCCGGTGAAGATCAATGAGTCAGGCTGGTACATCTTCCAGCACTACTTCCATCTGACTACAATCGGCAGCAACACGTACCTCGCCGTCGACATGTCGGTGCGGCGGCTGAACGGCAGCATCGTAGCCAGCTGGACGATCTACGACCAGGAGGATGTGGCCGGCTTCGGCGGCGACGCGTACGGCTGGTTCGTCATCAACGAGATCCAGGACCTGGCCGTGGATTGCAGCACGCTCCATCCGCCGGGGAAGACGCCCAGCGGCCGTACCTGTCCGTTGCCCCCGCCCAGCAGTGCAACGGGTGGCGGCCAGGTCCAACCCAACTTGATGGGCGGCAAGGCCACCTTCGGCTTTAATGCGAAGCAGGGATCGAGCGGCCATCTGAATTACCTGAACCATGTCACGGGCGCGCACCTCGATTGCACGGTCAGCACCGTGACGATCACCCCCCCCACGGCGGACTTCTCGGGTAGCTGCAGCGCGAACAGCGACGCG
>VBFX01000116.1 GCA_005889395.1 Chloroflexota bacterium | reverse complement strand
CTCGATGACACCCCGAACGGCTTCGTCGGCGCGACCGTGTGGTGGACGCTCGACGACTACTGGACGCAACGGCCCGGGCTGAAGATCGAGCACTTTGGGCTCTACACGCCGAACGGCGATCCCAGGCCGGCCGGATTGCAGGCGGCCGAGCTATTCAGCGGCGGGGCGGGGCAGGGCGCCCGGCAGAAGATCGTCTCGACCGCCATCGGGCACCCACGGCAGCAGGCGGTGCAGGGGCTTCGCTTCCTCGGCTACCTCGCCTACGCGCTGATCATCGCGCTCACGATCCTGACGGTCATCCTGCTGGCTTTGCTCCTCCTGCGGCGCCGGCCGCCACGCCGGGCCATGGCCTCGTGATGCACCAGGTTAGTGGTCGAGTCCTGGCGATCTCGGTGCGCGCCGCCATCATCGCCGGCGGCTGGACCGGCTTCGCGCTGGGATTGGTCGCGGGCTGCGCGCTGGGGGCGGCGCTCGCCTGGTTCGCCGGGGCCATCCTCAGCTGGCAGCGTGACCTCAGCCTGACCCTGGGGGTCACCGAGCAGCTGCTGCCATTCGGAGGTCAGGTGCCGCTGCTCGAGCGGGTTCAGTCGTCGTGGTTCCTGGTGGTTCCCCTTGCCGGTCTTGTGCTGGGGCTGTTTGCGGCCCTCGTCGGCGGCTTGATCGGGGGACTGGTGGCGGCCTCCTACAACCGCTCACCCTTCGGGGTGCACGTCGTGGTCGAGGTGCCGGACCCCAACCCTTAGGCTTTTACCGGCTCGTCAGCGGTTTGCGATCGCCCCATCAATGAATTGAGGCATCTTGTCATCGGCCTCACATGATCCGCTCAGGGATCGCCGATAGGCTCAGGCGTAGCGATGAGGGGTGGACCGGCCCGGGCGCTGCTGCGCTCGGTCATCTACGTGCTGCTCGCGTGCCTGCTGATGTTGGCCGGTAGTGCCGCCTATGCGAGTCAGACCGTCTCCGCGTTGCCGTTCGCTGCGGTCAGTCCTCCACAGACGCTTGTTCGGCCCCTGCCGCCCGCGATCCCGGCGCCGCCGGTCACCACCGTGCTGGCCGCATCCGCCTTCGATCAGCTGCGCAGCGACCTGGAGACGATGGCCGCGCGAAGCGGGGCGCGTGTGGGGATCAGCCTGCAGGAGTTGAGCGGGCCGCGCCGGAACAACCTCTCCGTGGGCGGCGGCGCGACGTTCACGGCCGCCAGCGCCTACAAGGTGCCGCTGCTGATGGCGCAAGCGCAACAGATCGCGTCAGGCCAGGCCCGCGGGGCCGACGTTCTCTGTTTCGATCCCGGCGATGCCGAAGATGGGTGGTTCGACGACTACGGTCTCGGGTCCTGCTTCACACGCGACGAGCTGTCGCTGCGGGCGGGCCGCTACTCGGACAACACCGCCGCCCGCATCCTGGTGCGGTACCTCGGCGGTGCCGATGCCCTGAACGCCTACGCGAAATCGATCGGCATGACGGCATCGGTGCTCTGGGTGCCGAACACCACCACGCCCGATGACCTCACGGCCGCCTGGGTGAACGCGGCGCTCAACCGGCTGGGGGGCGCAGCAGCCCGGCAATGGTTGTTCCCACTCCTCACCCACACGGTGAACGAGCACGGCATTCCCGCCGGGTTGCCCGCGAGTGCGACGGTGGTGCACAAGGTGGGAACGCTGGATGGCACGGAGAACGACTCCGGCTACATCGTCAGCGTGCAGACCTCGTATGTCCTATCGATCGCCGTTGATGGCGTGGACGAGACCCTCGGCTGGTCGCTCATCGCCCAGATCTCGGCGCGAATCTGGCAGTACGAGTCGGGCCGTCCCGATTTCGTGACCTCGGTCGCCGCTACGCCGGTTGCACCGTCTCCGCGGCTAAACCGCCACTAGGGCGGGGGCGTAGCTCGAAGACCGGATGGTGCTGGGCCGCGCCGTCGGGATCCGTGAAAATTTCACGCGCGCCGAGCATCGAGCCCAAAATCCACCGACCCAGTGGCACGTGACCCACATAGGGCGTCAGCGTGTCACGGAAAAAGGTGGCCGCTTCGGCCTGCGGCAGCTCCCTGGCCACGACGGCCTCGGGCTGGCGGCTGACCGTGAGCGTGGCGACACCGGCGGCCCGCAGATTCCGGGCCCAGTTCACATCGCCGAAGGTTGCAATCACCCAGCGCCGACCGCCGATCGCGACCACCGCAACCGGGGTGGTTCGATCCACGCCGCTGCTGCGACCGCGAACGGTGAGGAGCGCGTTGGGACCGAGCGGCACGCCCCCCCGGAGCATGCGGCGCGCGATGGGATTGAAGAGGGGAACGAAGAACGGGACGCGGGGCTTGCCGTGCGAACGATCGATTGGCTGAGCTGGCATCATCGTGGCGCCTCCGTAACTCAATCAGATGATTGATAATAGTCTAGCATACCCATCAATCACTTGCTTGGGCGCAGCCCCAGCCACCGTTCGAGTTGCCGGAAGGCGCGATCAGTGCGGTCGGCGGAGGCGGTGCTGGGAAGCGTCATGCTGGTGAGTGTCGCCATGATCAGGGCAGCCACGTCGTCATAGTCGAGGTCGCGCGCCAGGTAGCCATCGTGCGACGCCCGCTGCAGCAGACCGCGCAGCGTTCGCTGCCAGGCCTGGAACGCTTCGCCCATGATCCGCGCCATGGCGGGATCGCGTGCCGAGCGGAGGGCGAGCTCGCCCATGACCGCGCCGACCTCGGGTTCATCGCGCAGCAGCTTGCGGACCGCCCGCAGATGGTTGCGAAGCTGATCCGCCGGTGAGCCGTGCGGCGCGAGCGTCGAGCGAAAGCGGTCCATGGCGTGCGCGACCACGCCTCGGATCAACGCTTCTTTGGTCGGAAAGTAATAGTGGAGCGTCGCGATGTTGAGGCCGACGCCCGCCGCGACCTCGCGTGTTCGCAGTCCCTCGAATCCGCGCTCCGCGATCTGGTTGAAGGCGGCCTGGACGAGCGCCTGCTCACGGCCTTCCTTGCGGGAGCGGACAACGTTTGTGCCGGCTGCCGGGCCCATTCGTTGTCAATTAAACACTTGATTGAAGCACCGTGGGGGTTCACGGCGATGGTGCTATGCTCGCGACCAGGAGGAGGTGGACAATGTTCAAACCACTACGAACGGCGGCGACGCTTCCGGCACAGGATCTGGAACGGGCGAAGGCCTTCTATCGAGACAAACTGGGGTTGACGCCGAACCAGGAGGATGCGGGCGGGGTCATCTATCGGTCAGCGGGAGGCACCGGTTTCGGGGTCTTCGCCAGCAGCGGAAAGCCCTCTGGGACGCACACGCAGCTGGCCATCGAAGTAGAGGATGTTGAGGGAGCCGTCAGGGACCTCCAGGCCAAGGGTGTCAAGTTCGAAGAGTACGACACGCCCGGACTCAAGACCGTCAATGGCGTCGCTGACCTTGGCGGGAATAAGGTCGCGTGGTTCAAGGACTCGGAAGGCAACCTGATTCTCGTCGGCCTGCCGGTGGCGGTAGCCGCGCCGGCGCGAACCTGATCTGACGCGATCGGCCGGCCCATTCGGGCCGGCCGATTCTCCACGTCAGCTCCGTTCGAATTTGCGCGCCCCTTTTCCAGGATGCCAGGACTCGATGACCAGCTGATCGCCAGCGTTATTCAGGCGCGTGAGTACGGCCTCGGTGATGTCAATCCTGAAGCGCCGGCCGCCCGCGACCGGTGAGTCGTCGAAACGGACCTCGAGCGCGTAACCGGCGAGCTTCGCCTCGCCGGGCCATCCCCGAGAATTGCCGGGCGGCGGATCCTCGGTGGGGCTGTGCAGGGCCAGGCGCGGATCGCGCTCCAGGTCGTAGAGCTTGAGCGAGCCCGGCATCATCCCGAGGAAGAGCTCGCCGTCCGCGAACTCCACCTCGATGCCACTGATCCGCGGCGATCCATCCTTCCGCAGCGTCGCCAGCGTCTTGTGTTTGCGGATGTCGAAACGTTGTCGCACGCGGCTCGCGAGAGCGGGCTCGGCCGAAGCGAACTCTGCCCAGCTCGCCATCACCCTCTCCCGAACCACTGACGCCGCATCGGGAAGAGGTAGCGGTCGGTCAAAAAATTCAGAACACGGCGCGCGGCGGCGAAGTTCTCGCTGACCTGGGCAAGCACTGCGGCCATCGTCGCCTGTCGCTCCGCGCCGTGATGCGCAATCCGGTAGGCACGCCGTCCGAGCTGTTCGAGAAGCCAGACGCCGTCGTGACGCTCAGCACGCTCGCGGTCGGCGGGTCCCAGGGCGCGCTCGAGCTGACGGCGATCGCGTGGCGCGACCAACCGTTCGCCCGCGTAATCCGGAAAGATGCCGGTCAAGAACAGCGAGAGATCACCAAGCCGGCGGTAGACCGAGGGTCGGTCCGCTTGTGGCACCAGTTCCGCCAGCTCGATCAGCCGGAGCGGATCGAGCTCGCTGAAGCGCCGGCGCCGCCAGCCCCGCGTGGTCTTGACCATGGTGCTGCCGCTGGCGACGTTCGTGTACGAAGCGAGCAGCTCGGCGAGAAATAAGCGCCGGAGTGGATCGGCGCCAAAATCTCGCAGGCTGCCGGTATCGAAGACGGGCACCCGCTGCCGCGGTCCGACCCATTCTTCGATGAAGGAGGCTTGACCAAGATCGCGGACGACGCGATGGACCAGCACGGCGAAGATGAGGAATGGCGAGCCTCGGAGGAGTGGATCTCGGCCGGGCATCGTAAACAATGCGCGGAACGTCTGCGGACTGTCGATCAGCGCCTCGAGCCGCTCGGGATCGCGACGCACGTTGTGACGGGATTCCCCAGCTGCGCCCAGGAAAGCGAGATCGGAATCAGAGAGATGTTCGAGGTAGAGCGAACTCAGCACCACTTATATGATGCGACGGGGCGCTTACACTTAGCCCGCAATGCGCCGCCCCGATGACCAGTGTCCGTATCCGAAACCGTTTTCAGAATACTTCGATGATTGCCCCGCGTTCCAGGCCCGCCAATTCATTCCGCTCGACACGCTCTACCAACCGCTTGAGCCGGTCCTGACTTGCCGTCACCTGGAGACGCGGCCGATGACGCAGCGTCACCGCTGGTACGGGGCGTGCGCCCTGGGAACCTCCGACGCTCGCAGTCGCTGGGCGCGTCAGGTTGGGCTGGCACGTCTCGAACGCATCCGCGCGATGCAGCGCGAGCTCGGCGCCGCGATCGCCTCATATACCGCCCGTCTCTGGGTGCTGAAGGGCCAACAACTCCGCGCGTTTCGCGATGGCGCGGATGCCGCGCCGGCAACCGTCGAGTTACGGCGGCTCGCCGGAAAGTTGACCGCGGAGCTCGACCAGTTCCTGACGAAGCGGAGCGCCGCGTTCGCCGCTGTCGATATGCCCATCGATGCCGCGGGGCGGCTGATCCAGGTCGCAATCGATCGCTTTATCGATACCAAGTACGCGGCCGAAATCAGCTTCGAGGTCCCGGACGATATCCTGCAGCGGTTTCCAGAACCGGTCCGCACCTTCTTCCGGCCGGCGGTGCCGGAGCGGCCCGTCGGTGACCCCTAGCCTCGGCCTTCGCTCTTCTCGGCCCTGCGGGCGAGGCCCTGGAGCAGGGCAGGAAATGTGTCCGCGATCTGTTTGCCCATCATCCCGCCGACCAGGCCGCCGAGCGGGCCGCCAACGACGATCGCCTGGCTGAGGGTGGTCTTGCCCGTGGAGCCGGGTAAGACCTTGCACTCGAAGGCAAAGCGGGTCAGGGGAATCACCGTGGTCTCCAGGCGGAACGACTTCCCGGGTACGACCTCGGTCAGCTGAACGGCCCGCGTGCCCTGTTTCGTCTTCATCGTCCCCGTGGTGCCCGCCGCAAACGGGCCCGTGAGCGTCATCGACTGGACGTCCGGATTCCACTCGGGCCACGTGCTCGTATCCGACCAGATCTTCCAGGCCGCCTGGGGACTCGCCGTCGTCTCGACCGAGCGTTCGTTGGTTGCCAAGTCCTCGCCTCCCTCTATTGCTTCGCGCTGCGGGCCGCGCCGCGGTTCAGCAGAAGGTAGATCACGCCGGCCACGATGAAGCCGATGAAATAACCAAAGTCCGCGTCACCAAACCAGGTGGCAAATGGTCCGTGGGCTTTCAGTCCGAACACCTGGAACTGCTCCGAGATGAAGAGCAGCGACACTGCCAGCCCGATCGCCCAGGCGATGAGACCGTTCCAGTTGACCGGAACGGCCTGGCTGAACCCCATCGGCTCGCGATGGCCGAAGACGTAGAAGTCGAGAAGCACGATGGCGAGCCAGGGCATGATCCAGTAATCGAGAACGATCAGGAAGTTCTCGTAGTTCTGGGTGAAGTTCCGATAGCCGAGCAAGGCGAGGAGGAAGCCGAGCGCGCCGCCGATGATCGCCAGCTGCCAGCGCTGCAGGCGGATGTCGAGCACTTTCGCCGACATGGTGTTGGAGTAGAGGTTGAGGACGTTCGCCGTGGTCGCGCCCAGGATGACGGCCACCACCGCGAAGGCGCCAAAACCGCCCATGACGGTTTTCAGCGCCGCGATTGGCGTGGCGCCCGCGGGGGCCACGATCGCGACGAGCAGCCCGACCACCTCGGTCAGAAACGAGGCGAGGACGGCGCCGATGAAGACGTAGATGGCGATGTACGAGCGCGAGGTGATCTCCGGCAGGTAGCGCGAATAGTCGGACGCGTAGGGCGACCAGCTCATGATGTACGAGAACGAGACGGCGAGCACGATGGCGAACAGCGTCAGCGTGCCGGCAAACGGCTTCGGATGCCAGGCGGCGATCGTCGAGCCATGGGAGAGCGCGATCACGGTCGCGATCGCGAACAGGACGCCGAGGATCAGCACCATGTAGCGCTCGAATTCCTGGATCACGTTGTGGCCGTAGATCACGAGCAGGGTCTGCACGACGACGAGAATCGCCGCCGATACCCAGAAGGGGAGGCCGGGCAGCAGCAACTGGATGGCGAAGGCTCCGAGGATCGTGTTGACCGTGAACCATCCGGCCGTGCTCAACCAGTTCAGGCCGGCGGGGATATAGCCACCGACGCGGCCGAACGCCCGCCGGCCGATGAACATTTGCGGGTAGCCGGCGGCTGGTCCCATCGCCGCGGACCAGGCGAGGACGAGCCCGCCGAGGATGTTGCCCAGCGCGAGGGCCAGGATCGCCGGGCCTACCGAAAGGCCCAGCGCCACCGGGACGAAGCCGATCGCGTAATCGGCGATCGTTAGGTTGGCGGCCAGCCAGAGCCAGAGCAACTGGCGGCTGTGGCCGTGCCGCTCGGCAAAGGGAATGTGCTCGATGGAATACGGCTCGGGGATCAAGACCCGATCCCCGTAGCGAGCGGACTCTCCCACCGCCTAACAGCGTAACAAGCTGTCGATTCCGGGTCCTGCTTGTTCGTCGTACTGTACAAAGCGGCGAGCGCCGCGGACCATCAAGGAGGAACGCACGCGATGAAATACGTATTGCTGTTCGGCGAGACGAAAGAGCGGGCGAAGCAGTGGGAATCGATGCCGGAGGCCCAGAGGCAGGCGGCCTATGCCCCGATCAACCAGTGGTTCGAAAAATACGGGAGCAAGATCACGGGCGGCCACGAGCTCCAGCCGGAGCGCACCGCGACCACCGTCAAGTTCAACAACGGCAAGCCGGTGGTGACCGACGGTCCCTTTATCGAGGGAAAGGAGTCGATTGGCGGCTATGCCGAGGTCACAGTGGCCGACCTGGATGAGGCCATCGAGATGGCGAAGGGGTGGCCGACAGGTGGGCTGGTCGAGGTCCGTCCGGTGGTCGATCGGGGCGAGCCGCCGCGATAACAGAGCACCAGTCCGCGACCGACGCCGCGCTGACCGCCGTCTTCCGCGAGGAAACCGGCCGGTTGACCGCGGCGTTGGTCCGGGCGCTGGGCGATTTCGACCTGGCCGAGGAGCTCGTCCAGGAGGCGCTGCTCGAGGCGGTCGAGCACTGGCCGAAAGATGGTATCCCGGACAAGCCCGGCGCCTGGCTCCTGACCACAGCGCGGCGGAAGGCCGTGGACCAGTTCCGACGCCAGGCGCGCTTTCGCGAGAAGGTCGCACGGCTCGAGGGAGCATCAATGAGGGATGACACGGCGGAGGGTGACGACCGGCTTCGCCTGATCTTTACCTGTTGCCATCCCGCGCTGTCTCGCGAGGCACAGGTGGCGCTCACGCTGCGGGCGGTTGCCGGCTTGACCACAATCGAGATTGCGCGCGCCTTCATCACGAGCGAGGCGACCATCGCCCAGCGCATCGTGCGGGCGAAGCGCAAGATCGTCGACGCGAAGATTCCGTATCGCGTACCCGCCGAGCGGGACATGGGCGAGCGTCTCGAGGAAGTCCTCGCGGTGCTCTACTTGATGTTCAACGAGGGCTACCTCGCGACAGCAGGGGAGCGGGCATCGCGCCGAGACCTCGCCGAGGACGCCGTCTGGCTGGCTGGGCTGATGGTGCGGCTGATGCCGGAGGAGCCTGAAGCGTTGGGCCTGCTTGCCCTGATGCGCCTGCACCTGGCGCGCGCGGATAGCCGTTTCGACCAGGATGGCAACCTGGTCCTGCTCCAGGACCAGGACCGGGGCCGCTGGGACCGGGAACGGATCGCGTCGGCGCTGGTGGTTCTGCAACGCGCCGCCGCGCTGCGGCGGTCCGGGCCATACCAGCTGCAGGCGGCGATCGCCGCCTGCCACGCGGAAGCGAGCTCATGGGAGGAGACGGACTGGCGCCAAATCGTCGCGCTCTACGACGTGCTTCTCGAGCTGATGCCCTCGCCGGTCGTCCAACTCAACCGCGCGATCGCGCGCCACTACATCGGTGGGGCGGCTTCGGCCCTGGCTGAGGTTGACGCTCTGCAAGACCTGCTGGACGACTATTACCTTTTCCACGCGACCCGCGCTGAGCTACTCAGGGATCTCGGCCGCGACGCCGAGAGTCGAGCGGCACTCGCCCGAGCGCTCGAGCTGACGGCCAATCCGGCCGAGCGGACCCTGCTGCAGCGGCGCCTCGGCTGATCGATCGAGTTCCCTCCGCGTCAGACGGTCCTCTACGATGAAAACGGCACGCCAATGGCCATCGCGCCGCTCGCGCATTTCGAGGTTGCTGCGCAGGGACCGTTCGACATAGAGGTCGAAGCGGGCCACTTCGGCGGCTGGCCCCGCCTCGGCGACGCCGTCGTGATGCCCTTTCCGGTGGAAGGCTGGCGGGGCTCGGCGGCGGTGCTGATGCGCCAGCGCGGCAAGACGATCACCGGCGACGTTCACGTGACCGGTACGACCGATGTTGAGCGTGCCTGGCAGCAGGCCATGGCGACCGTCTCGCTCGACGTCGATGGCCGGGGTTTTGCCGAGGTCGGACGTCGCGATCCCGTTATCGGCCGGCTCCAGGCCGACTACGGAAATCTTCGACCGGTGCTCTTTCACTCGCCTTATGAGGCCGCCTGCGCCTTCGTCATCGGTCACCGTATCTCGATCCTGCAAACGCGCCGCATCCGGCAGCAGATGGCCGAACTATCGGGCGCGACGATCGAGGTGGACGGTACCGCCGTCCGCGCCTTTCCCGATCCCCACGCGCTGCTTCGGATCGAGAGTTTTCCGAGCGTGGCGCCGGCGAAGATTGAGCGCCTGCACCAGGTCGCGCGGGCCGCCCTCGACGGGACGCTGGATCGCGCGCGGCTCCGTCGTTGCCCGAAGTGGACGCCCTGGCTCAGCTGCGAACCCTGCCGGGCATCGGTGAATTCTTTGCGCAGGGCATCTTGATGCGGGGCGCCGGGCTGGTGGACGCGGTCACCGACGATGACATCACGCCCCGGGCGATCCAGCTTGTGTATGCGCTAGGCGAGCGTCCTAATCGGGCCGCGGTTCTGCAGCGCGCCGAGGCGTGGCGGCCGTACCGGATGTGGGCGCTGGTCCTGCTGAACGTTTGGCTCCGGGGCCAGCCGCCGGAGGTCAAGGGTCGCCGCGGGCTACGACGCCGGCCCAAGTAAGGTAGTCGCGATGCGAAGCCTGATGAACTTCGGCCTGGGCTGCAGCGGCTGCGTCACCCTGCTTGGAATCTTGATCAGCCTGACGCTGGTTGGCCTCCACCTGGGGTTTCCGCTGGTCGTGATCGGGGTACTCGGCCTGATCGGCTTCGGCGTTGGCCGCGCGGTGTTCCGCGAGCCGCCTCCAGTCTGATCCGGCGACTCCAGGACATACCGGCATGAGCGATCGCGACGTCCGCTATCCACCGATCGCCGACTACGGCATGCTCGGCGACCTGCGATCGGCAGCGCTGCTCAGCAAGCAAGGATCGATCGACTGGATGTGCCTGCCGCGCTTCGACAGCCCATGGATCTTCGGCCGGCTGCTCGATTGGGACAAAGGCGGCTACCTCGAGCTACGCCCGATCGGCGGCACCCTGGACTACCGGCAGTACCGGCGTCGCTCCGCTTGGTCCGTATGGTGCAAGCGGTCGCCGGCTCGGCAGCGTGGCAACTCACGTTCAAACCCCGCTTCGATTACGGCCGTCAGGTACCGGCCCTATCACTCATCCGGCCCGGCATGCTCGTGGCCAAGGGCACGGACGGCGACGTCTTCCTCCAGTATCCGGACGGCGGGGTGCTGCGCCTGGAAGACGGGATCGCCAGCGTCACCGGACGCGTGATGCCAGGTCACCGCGCCGTCGTGCTGCTCCATTACACCGAGCGGGGCGGGAAGCGACCGGAGCCGATCTCGATGGAGGCGGCCCATGCCTACCTTCATCAGACGGATGACTACTGGGTCGGCTGGCTGCGCTCATCGACCTATCGAGGCCGGTTCGACGAGCCGCTGCACCGATCGGCGCTGGCACTGAAGCTGATGCAGTATCTGCCGACCGGCGCCTTCGTTGCGGCGCCGACGACGTCACTGCCCGAGAGTCCGGGCGGCTCGTTGAACTGGGATTACCGCTACACCTGGATCCGCGACACCGCCGACCTGGTGAACGCGCTCCATCAGCTCGGGTTGGAGGACGAGGTGGATGGCTTCTTGCGTTGGGTCCGTGCCGCGCATGATCGTCACCCGGAACGCTTTCAGGTCATGTACACGATCGACGCCGAGGACCGCGTGCCCGAGTTTGTGCTCGACGCGCTGGAAGGCTACCGCGGATCGAAGCCCGTTCGAATCGGCAACGCCGCCGTCGAGCAACTCCAGCTCGACATTTACGGCGAGCTCATCCAGACCGCCTACACGGCATGGCAATCGAGGAAACGTCTGCCCAAGCCGCGACGGGAGATTTTGCTCAGCGTCGTGGATTACATCCTCGAGCACTGGCAGATGGAAGACTCCGGAATCTGGGAATCGCGGCGCCGGCCGCGCCGCTACCTCTACTCGCAGGTGATGCTCTGGGTTGGGCTCGACCGCGCGCTGCGGCTCGATCCGGCGCTGCGCATGGGCAAGGTCCGCCGCGCCGCTGTCAGGCGCACTCGCGACATTATCAAGCGGGAGGTGCTCGAGCTCGGCTACGACTCGGAGATCGGCGCCTTCACGCAGGCGCTCGGTCACAAGGACCTCGATGCGACGGCCCTGGCGGTTGCGATGTACGAGATGCTCCCGCCGACCGATCCGCGTGTGGTTTCGACCGTGAAGGTTCTGCAGGAGAAGCTCAGCAACAAGGGGTTCCTCTACCGGTACGTCCCGGACCAGTCAGAGTTCCACGAACCGGAGGGTGTTTTCATCATTTGCACGCTATGGCTCGTCAACGTCCTGGCTCAGATGGGGCGGCGTGAAGAAGCGGAAGCCCTTTTCAGCCGCGTCACCGAGTCCGCAAACGATCTCGGGCTCTTCGCCGAGGAATTCGATCCGGAGACGAACGAGCTACTGGGTAACTTCCCGCAGGCTCTAACCCATCTTTCGGTGATCAACGCGGCGCTCAATCTCGAAGGCCGACCTTCTGGCAAGGGCCGGCGTTCCGGCCGCAGTGACGGCCGATAGAATCGACTCGCTGCGGAGCGGTCGCCTAGTCTGGTCGAGGGCGCGGCACTGGAAATGCCGTAACGGGCGTACCCCGTTCGCGAGTTCGAATCTCGCCCGCTCCGCCACACCTCATTCGAGTTTGCTGGCTTGCAATTTGATGCAGGAGAGGCCAGGGGATCTAGGTCGAATGAGCGATGGAATGGCACCAAGGGCTGATCTGAATTGCACTTGCCTTGATCCGCTCATCAGACGCTGCCAACGGTCGCGGATCATGCTACGAGGAGGCGACCCGCCTCTCAGCCCCCTTGAGGTGCTGTCATACCCAGACCTGCAGTTGCCTGAGGAACCACACCCATTATGGGCGGGAGCGGCCACCTCCCCACTCTCCTGTGTATCACTGGGGAGTTCGATTGTCATCGAGGCTCAGCTAATCCTCTGAGAAGCTCCGTAACAGGTGAATGACAACCGCTCGGGACCGCGATTCGGTCGCGTTTCCGCGGCCAATCGCGATCAAGGCCGCTCCGCCACCGCGCCTGCGGGCGCGTCCTGGCTCAGGCGCCGGTAAGGGGTTCAACCGGCGCTTCGCCTCCCGAAAGCGGAATGAGGCCCGCCGCCGCGTAGCCGTTCGGTAAGCTCGGAAACCCTGAGCCCGTCGCGAAGGCGGTCTGCGCGAAGAAGGCGATCATCACCACGCCGAACAGCCCACCGAGGAGGTGGCCGGGCAGCAGGCCGACCGGATCCGCCTGGCGTAACAAAAGCTGGTCACCGCCCGGGATCACCGCGCGCGGTTCTCAGCAGTCGGGGTGCAATGCCAATCAGTTCACGCCTGGAATTGATCAGCAGCTTGGCATAGATGCTAGCGAGATGGCTTTCAACCGTGCGATCGCCGATGTGCAGGAAGGCCCCGATGTCGCCGGCAGAGTACCCCTGTGCGGCGAGGCTCGCGACCTCAAGTTCCCGACGAGTCAGCGACCTTACGCCGTGCGAAAACGTTTCAACTCCGTCGAGGGTTCGAGGCACCGCCCGAGCCGGCGCATCCGAGCGCCGATGGCGTCGGCTCGCCAGCATGTAGCTGAGGCTGCTAGCGTACAACCTCGCGATGAGCGTCGTGGCCAGGATGGCGCATCCTATGACAACCAATGTGACTCCGTTTGATGCCTCCGAAACGATAGCGATGCTCAGAAGCAGGATTGCTACCACGGCCACGGCGGCGGCGAACCTTCCGGAGAGCGTCCAGACCGCGGCGAGGAGAGGCAGTAGCGCGAGGACGCTCACCACGACATCGGGCGTAATGACCTCGACCACGAGCACAACCGCCAGGAGGAGACTGCACGCGATGGTAACGGGCAGCTCATATCGGCTGTTGGCGAGACCATACGGCCTGATGAGGAACCGGCCGTAGGCCAACACTGTCCGGTTCCCGCTTAGTCCCGGCCTCCTCGTCACGGTTACCCTCCGAGCCCCTGTAGCCGGCATCATACCCCCAACCGTACGGAGCTAGTGGACCCGTACAAAAACCCGTACGTTGTACGGAAGACCGGAGGCTCAACCAGGCTCAGAGTCCAAGGGGGACCCGTTAAGCCCCGCCTTAGGGAGGATGGGGATGACGTGGAAGCCGGCGGATCGAGTGCCGTCTTCGAGCCGAACAGCAGATGCAGATAGCATCGATCGACTCTAGACGGAAAGGGGGTGAGAACCTGTAGAAGCCAACCGTTCTTCGGCAGTCTCGTGAGTAGCAAGGAGGGGTTCGATGCGAAGGTTTGTTGTGCTTGTTCTGTCCGCACTCCTAGGTGCGGGCAGCTCCATCGTCCTGGTCGGCGCGGACTCGGACCGCACGATCACCATCCGTGGGGACGAGCGCTTTGTCGCGAACACGATTATCCAAGCCACGTTTCGATTTTCGCCGGGTCCCCTCGTCGTAAAGAGCGGCGACGCAGTGACCTGGACAAACCCGGCCACTCCCGAGCCGCACTCGATCTCGATCGTCAATCAGGGCGATCTGCCCGCGTCGGTCGAGGACGTGTTCATGTGCTCGGTCTGCAACGATATTCTGACGGCCCACGGCATTGGTCCTGGTGGACCAGGCCCATCGTTTACGCCTGTTCTCGGTAATGCGGCCGCACACCAACTGCAGGCAGTAGGCGACTCCTTCCTGATCGGCAGCTCGAGCATGCCCGGCTTTCTCCCCACTAGCGTCACAGAAACGATCACGGCCCAGTCGGGGTCGACCCTGTACTACCTCTGTGCCATCCACCCTTGGATGCAGGGCACAATCAGCGTCAACTGAACTGACCCGAGTGGTGCACTGGCACCAAACTCGTTACGCGGGCGTCCGTCGTCGGACTTTATTGCCGAGGGCGCCCGCGTCTAACGGGCCGAACATCAGAGTTCAGCCTCGTTCTGGGGCTCTCGGGCCTGGCCGGGGACCTGTCATGTCTATCGCCGCCTGGCGCTAGTAGGGCTCGACGCCCGGGTCCGGAACTGTACTCACCCACCGGTGGCTCGGTGAAACAGTATCCGATCAGCTGGACGCGTTCCAGCCCTATTAGGTCTCGTGCTTTTCTGAGCACGATAGTCGCGGTCGCAAACGAACGGACTCCCTGAGGGTCGCGGCATTTCCTGAAAATCCTCTCTGTCGGATCGGAAATGCCGAGCAACAGACTAACGGCGAGGTTCACATGAGCATGGCGCGGATATCTATGCGCTCGTCCTCGAGCTGTGCGGGATCCACGCGGCCACCAGCCGCGATGACTCGCCCGGACACCGCGAGCTCGCCAGACTCATCCAACTCGGGGTCGCCCCCACGGTTCAGTCCGAGGGCCGCCAGCAACCTGCCGCCGCTGAAGTAAAAGCCGAGGAAGCGGCGTTCCTCCAGGCTGCCGCGGACCACGAACCGGTCCCAGCGTCGCGTGAAGCCGACGTATTCCAGTTTGTCGTCGTACTGGTCGGACCAGAAGCTGTGGAGATAGTCGTATGGTTCGAGCCGCCCGAGCATCGTCCGCGCCACCGCACGGCCCATTTTCTCGGCATTGTTGTAGTGCTCGACCCTCACGCGGCCGAAGAGCGGATGCTCATGATTAGCGACGTCGCCGCCAGCGAACACGGCCGCGACGTTCGTGCGACCAAAAGCATCGACCACAATCCCGTCGTCAACGGCGACGCCGGCATCCCTGGCGAGCTCGACGTTGGGGACGATGCCGGCGCCAATGACCACGAAGTCGCACTTCAGGCGCCGGCCATTCCGTGTCATGACGGCCTCGACGCGATCTCTCCCCGCAAATCCCGTGACCTGGTCGCCGAGCACAAGCTCCACGCCCTTCTCTTCGTGAATGGCGGCCATCACCGCGGCGACCTGATCGCCGAGCACGCTCGCGAGCGGTCCCTTTCCACTGCCGACGGCGATGACTTTCACGCCGACCGAGGTGAGCGAGGCGGTGACCTCGGCGCCGATGAAGCCCAGGCCGACGACCACGGCACGCTTGCCCGGAGCGGCTGCGGCTTTGATGGCATCGCACTCACCCACCGTGCGCAGCTGGTATATGCCGTCGAGGTCGGCGCCGTGCAGCGGCAGGCGACGATTCCGCCCGCCGGTAGCGAGCAAAAGACCGTCGTAGTTGAGAGTGCCACCACCTGACATCGTCACCTCACGTGCGCGGATATCGATCGCCTCCACCCTCAGCCCGGTCATCAGCTCGACGTCATTGGCCTCATACCAGTCGCGCGGTTTGACGTACCAATTTTTCAAGTCTTCGCGCCCCATCAGATAGGTCTTGGAGAGTGGTGGCCGGCCAAATGGAATTGCCGACTCGTCGCCGAGCAGCACCACCCGGCCTGCGTAACCCTCCTCGCGAAGCGCCACGGCGGCGTTCCCGCCGGTCATCGCCGCGCCGACGATAACCACGCTCCCGGTCCGCTTTGCCATCTCTAACGTAGTCGACCACACTCAACGGCCTGCGCGTAACGCCGCCACGCGGTCGCGGCATTTCCAGAAAAATGGCCACACCCGGCACGGAAATGCCGCGACCCAGCATCGCGGAGCAGTCTCCAACCGGGGCGTTGGGGTCAATCGGCCGACCAGGTGTGGACAGCTCAATTGCCGCCGGAGTAGAGTTGGCGCCCAGAGTCCGGGTTAGATACTCGATCAGGCTCAGAGATATGGATAAGGAATCTGCAAGCACGGTCCTAGCGACACCGCTGGCGCATGAGATATTGCGCTCCTCTCCTTTGGCTCACCTGGCCTACATCGGCCGAGATGGATATCCGCGGGTGATCCCGACCGGCTATGTATGGAAAGGGGGGAAGTTCGTTGTCTGCACTCCGGACAACGCGCCGAAAGTGCGGAGCCTCGGATCTAATCCCAGGGTCGCCCTCACCATTGACACTCAAACCCAGCCACCACGCATCTTGCTCGTGCGTGGCACGGCAAGCATGGAGTTCATCGATGGCGTCCCGGACGACTACCTCGAGGCTTCGCATAGGTATGTTCCTCGAAAGGAGTGGGATGGGTTCGACGCGCAGGTTCGCGGCTTATATCCACGAATGGCGCGAATCAGCATCACGCCCGAATGGGCAAAGCTCCTCGACTTCGAGACGACGCTTCCCCAAGCCGTTGAGGAGTTGCTAGCTCAGCACAAGTAGTTGCATTTCACGAATCAAGCCAGGCGGTTCGCCGCCTCGGGCAGTACCTGTTAAGCAAGGTCAAGCATTTCGTCCGATGGTCTCGATCATCTGCCCTCATCAGATGAAGACGCGACTGGACGAAGTCTTCATCGGTCCTTAACTCGGGACCGACGCCAACGCGCCAATCCTCCGTTCCCGACCTGCGAAAATGCTTACCTCGGATCCCAATTAGGGAAGGAGCGGAGCCATGAGCATCAAGACCACTGGGACAGCTGAACGCGCGGCAGCGGCTGCAGCGGCGACTGGCTTCAGCCTCCTCGCGACTTTCCAATTGTTGCTGGCGCTTGGAGCCCCCTTGGGTCACGCTGCCTGGGGTGGGGCTCAGGAACGATTGCCGTCGGGGCTGCGGATCGCGAGCGCATTCGCCGCCGTCGTGTTTGTCGTGGCTGCACTCATCGTTCTCGGCCGCGCCGGTTACCGGATGTCTCCCGTCCCGCTGAGCGTGTCGCGGTGGGGCATCTGGGTGCTCGTAGCCGTGCTGGCGCTCAGCGCGCTCGGTAACTTCGCCTCGTCGAGTAACTGGGAGCGCTTCTTATTGGGCCCGATCGCACTGCTCGAAGCGCTGCTGTGCCTCATCGTCGCTCGCGGCGTGGGATCGGAGGTTGCGGCTGGCCGAGAGCGCTGAGGCGTTCAGACGGCCCCATGCTATGGCGGCCTCCGTCCAGATGATCGCGCGACTGAACGAACTCTTCATCAGTTCTTAACGCGGTAAGAGGAACCAGGCAGCACTCGGCCCGGGACCCGCTGTTTGCAAATCAGGCGGCAATTGAATTCAACGCTGGATTTTCTCTTTCCATGTATTCCAAGGACGTCCATTGAGTACAAGGAATTCCATTCTGGTGGCTACAACGGTGGCTACAGAAAACAGAGCACAAAATTAGCGACAGACGCGCCGCTACTTTTTGGTAGAGCCCTCAAGAAACTTGCGCAGCGCGACCGCTTCGTTGTGCTCCTCGTCCCGGGCACCGTAAAGCAATGTGACGGGACCCTTCCGTGCCAGGGCAAGCAGTTCATGAAGCTGCTCCTGACGCTCGGGTCGTCGAAGCTCCGAGTAGTAACGCCGCTCGAATTCCTCCCAGCGCCTTGGATCATGCCCGAACCACTTGCGCAGCTCATTGGAGGGAGCAAGCTCGCGGAGCCAGAGGTCAAGCTTGAGAGCGTCCTTCCTGACTCCGCGCGGCCAGAGCCGATCAACCAAGATACGCTTTCCGCGAGCGTTGGTTCTGGCCCTGTAGACGCGTTCGAGCTGGATCTTCAACACTGACCTGATTAGCGCGAAACGGCCTGGTCCATTCGCTCCCGTGCCTTGCGCTGGCCGTCAGCCGGCAAATCGTTGATCTGTTTGCCTGGCGGCTGGCAGCACTGCCCGCCCTCCTTTGCGTGTTCCGTCCAGGTACGATCGTCGCAGCGCCAGCCCTTGCTCGTATCCAACTGCTCTGCCATAAGACACCTCCGATATCAGCTCTAAAGCTAACCGAAATTGAAGATTTGACGGGTACCACCTAACCGAGAAAATCGAAGGAGCAATCGGTCGCCGACGAGTGTCCGGCAAATCAGGCAGCAATTGACTCGGCGTGAGAGCGTTCCACGCATGACTGGCATTATGGCTGCGACAGCACAAGGACTTTGCCTGAGTGGCCTGGAGCACGAAACACGGGTGCCGGCCGGCAGGAGCTTACGATCTCATGGAAAGCGCAGGACCTCGAGCTCACCGGCGGGTGAACCGGCGATCGGGTACGAACCACATCAGCGCTACCGCGACGAAAATGCCATATGAGATCCAGGGGCTCGCGAAGGCGAGGCCGACGGCCGCGGCGTACAGCACGAGCGACAGGTATCCCTTGATGTCGGACCCGATGGCCCTGGCCAGCCGCGACTCACGGCCGTTCGTCTGAATGAGCGCTCGAACGAGG
>VBFX01000317.1 GCA_005889395.1 Chloroflexota bacterium | reverse complement strand
GCCCGCGCACGCCGCGTCGACATCCGCATCGACTACAGCCCAAACATGCTGGGCCTGGACGTCCGCGATGACGGCGCCGGCGGAGGCGCTGATCCGGCGTTGTCGTCGGGGCATGGGTTGATCGGAATGCGCGAACGCGTCGCGCTCTTCGGCGGCAAGCTGCACGCGGGGCGCGATCCCGCCGGCGGATTCGCCGTGCACGCCCGTCTACCCATCGAATCCACCCCGTGAGAGCCATCAAGGTCCTGATCGTCGACGACCAGGCGCTCGTCCGCGCCGGCTTCCGTATGATCCTTGAGGCGCAGCCCGACCTGGAGGTGGTCGGCGAGGCCGGCGACGGATCCGCCGCGATCGACGCCGTCCGCACCCTTCGACCCGACGTCGTCCTCATGGACATCCGAATGCCGGGCGTCGACGGCATCGAGGCGACGCGGCGCCTCACCGAAGCCGGTGCGCAGAGCAGGATCGTTATCCTCACCACCTACGACCTCGACGAATACGTCTTCGACGCCCTGGCGGCCGGCGCCAGTGGCTTTCTCCTCAAGCATGTCCCACCGGAGGAGCTCGTCCGCGGGGTCCGGGTGGCGGCGAGCGGGGAGGCGCTCCTCGCACCCTCCATCACGAAACGGCTGATCGAGGAGTTCGCCCGGCAACGCGCGCCGGTGCGCGCCGGCACCGACCTCAAGACCCTGACCGATCGAGAGCTGGAGGTGCTCCGGCTGCTCGGCCGGGGGCTCTCGAACCCGGAGATCGCCAGGGAGCTGCAGGTCGGCGAGGCGACGGTCAAGACCCACGTCGCCCACGTCCTCGACAAGCTCGAATTGCGCGACCGCGTCCAGGCGGTGATCTTCGCCTACGAGATTGGGCTGATCAAACCGGGCGCCGCCTAAGCCGCACGGCGGAGCTTCCCTCCCCCTCGCAGCGGACCCAAAGATCGGGCGCAGTGGTGACGACTCCCCGCCGTTTCACCCCTACCGTGAACGGCACAGATCGTTTGTGAAGGAGATGCCAATGGCAAATGGAAACGTCATCACGACCCACGGCCTGACAAAGCGATATGGCCCGTCGATCACAGCCGTCGACGCGCTCGACCTCGAGGTCCATCGCGGCGAGGTCTTCGGATTCCTTGGACCCAACGGGGCCGGGAAAACGACAACGCTGCGGATGTTGCTCGGGCTCATCCGCCCGACCGCAGGCTCGGCCGTCGTCGCCGAGCACCGGCCAGGCGACCCGAAAGGTCTTCGGCGGATCGGCTCGCTCGTCGAGTCGCCGGCGTTTTACCCCTATCTTTCCGGTCGCGAGAATCTCAAGATCATGTCGGATTACGCCGGGGTTTCACACACCCGCGTCGACGCGGCGCTCGAGGAGGTCGACCTGGCTGACCGGGCGAAGGACCGGTTCGGCACCTACTCGATGGGCATGAAGCAGCGCCTCGCCGTCGCGGCGGCGTTGATCAAGGATCCCGAGGTCATGATCCTCGACGAGCCGACCAACGGCCTCGACCCGCAGGGCGTTGTCGAGATGCGCGCGCTGATCCGCCGCCTGGGCAGCGGCAACCGGACCGTCATGCTCTCCAGCCACCTGCTCAACGAGGTCCAGCAGATCAGTGACCGCGTCGCGATCATCCGCAAGGGCAAGCTCGTGGCACAGGGCACGGTTCACGAGTTGCGCGGCGAATCCGCGATCGTCGTTCGGGTGACACCCGTCGATGCGGCCCGCCGGCAGCTGGATCGGATGCTGGGTGCGGCGGCCGTGACCGCCGTCGACGGCACGCTGCGGCTCTCGGTGGACCCGAACAAGGCCGCCGACATCAATGAAGCGCTGGTCGGCGCGGGGATCAAAGTCAGCGAGTTGCGCGCGGTCGAACGGACTCTCGAGGAAGTCTTCCTCACGCTCACAGGAGAAGCAGCATGATCAACAGTTTCAAAGCGGATTGGCGCAAACTGCGGCAGCGGCCGGCGGTATGGGTGCTCGGCGGCATCATGCTCACGGCACTCCTTCTCTTCGGCTATGTGATCCCCTGGCTTCAGCTCGCGTTTCCCTCCGCGAACTTTCATCCGGACCCGGGCACGACGCTCCAGCAGATGAAGGCCGCACTCTATCCGATCAATTTCCTTAAGAACTCGCTGACCGGCGTGGGCATCATCGGCGGCATTCTGACGCTGATCCTTGGTGCGCTTGTTGCAGGCGGCGAGTTCAACTGGGGCACGGTCAAGACCGTCTATACGCAGCGGCCCGGGCGCCTCCAGACGCTGGCGGGCCAGGTGGGTGTCGTCAGCGTGATCGCCGCCATCTTTGCGGTGGCCTTCTACCTCGTTGCAGCCGCCGCCAGCCTGATCATTGCGCTTAGCGATGGGTCAACGATTACCTGGCCGGCCGCCATCGACGTCTTTAAAGCGCTGGGCGCAACCTGGCTCATCTTCGAGTCATGGAGCCTATTCGGCATTGCGCTCGCCTACCTCTTCCGGCAGTCGGCGATGGCCATCGGCATCGGACTGGCGTACGTCCTCGCGATCGAGGGCATCCTCTTCCGTCTGCTGAGCGGTTTCAACGCGGGCTGGCTGACGACCGTCGAAAAGTTTTTCCTCGGTCAGAACGCGAACGCTCTGATCCAATCGTTCGGCCACACGGTCGCTCGTGGTGCGGCGACGGCGCCCCTGATCTCGGCCGGTCAGGCGGTCATGGTGCTCGCCCTCTACGCCATTGTCTTCGCGGCGATCGCCTCGGTCGTCGTCCGCACCCGCGACGTCACTTAGCCAACTCCTCCCCCGTGCCCTCACTTTCCCTCCCCCGCTTGCGGGGGAGGGCAGGGTGGGGGCATCCGATAATAGGCGCGGAGGCGAGGCATCATCAAAGACAACCGCGCGGACCTCG
>VBFX01000115.1 GCA_005889395.1 Chloroflexota bacterium | reverse complement strand
CATGCAGGGCTACCACCAGCTCACCGGCGTCCCGGCCGTGCCTCCGGATTGGTCCTTCGGCTTCTGGATCAGCCGCTGGGGCTATCGCAACCGCGATGAAGTGATGGAGGTCGCTCGCCGGATGCGACAGGAGCGCGTCCCTTGCGATGTCATTCACATCGACCCCTACTGGATGCGCCACCACGAAGGGCACCATGGCGACCTGGAGTGGGACGAGTTGGCGTTTCCCGACCCGAAAGGGATGATCGCCGAGCTGAAGGCACTCGGATTCCGCCTGAGCCTCTGGGAGAGCCCATATGTGCCGCTCGACTCGCAGATGCGAGCCGAAGGCGAGCAGAAGGGCTTCCTACTGAAGACCAAGACGATGTCTCCCTCCCCCTCTGGAAGTGGGCATGGCGGGGGATTGGCGCTGGTGCATGGCTTCGCCAAGCCGAGCGCCGCCGTCGACTTCAGCAACCCCGACGCCGTCGACTGGTTCAAGGCCAAGAACCGGCGGCTGCTGGAGATGGGCGTCGCGGTCATCAAGACCGACTTTGCCGAGGACATGCCGGGCGACGCCACACCTCATGACGGCACGAGCGCCGAGCAACTGCACAACGTCTATCCGCTTCTGTACCAGCGGGCCGTTTTCGAGGCGACCAAAGAGGTCCACGGGTACGGTCTTATCTGGGGGCGTTCGGGTTATGCCGGGTCGCAGCGGTACCCGGTGCACTGGGGTGGCGATCCTGGCTGCACCTTCGACGATATGGCCGCGAGCCTGCGCGGCGCCTTGAGCTGGATCCTTTCGGGAGCGGCGTTCGCCAGCTTCGACATGGGCGGTTTCTTTGGGATTCCGACGCTAACCGATCCGCCCAGCCCCGAGCTCTACGTGCGCTGGTCACAGATGGGCTTGCTGTTTTCGCATGCCCGCGCCCACGGACACACCGCGCCGCGCGAGCCCTGGGCCTACGGCGAGCCGGCGCTCTCGATATTCCGGAAATACGCGCAGCTGCGCTACCGGCTCCTTCCTTACTTATATGCAGCCGCGCGGCGCGCGCCAGATGGCCTCCCGCTAGCGCGGCCTCTGGTCTACGACTGGCCCTCGGATCCAACCACCCATCACATCGATGACGAATACATGCTGGGCCCCGACCTCCTCGTCGCGCCGATGTTCAAGCCGCAAGGCTCGCGCGAGATTTACCTGCCGGCCGGCGGCTGGTTCGACTACTGGACCGATCGACAATTCGATGGCGTGCGCTGGATCACATACAGCGCCGAGCTAGAAACGCTCCCTCTGTTGGTGCGCGCTGGCGCCGTGCTGCCGATGGGGCCCGACCTCCAGTATTCGAACGAGCGAAGCTGGGATCCGCTGAGCTTTGAGGTCTATCTGGGCGGCGATGGCCTGACCGAGATGGAGTTGACCGACGACCACCGCCGGCTCCACTTCACGACGACCGTCGACCGGGAATATCTGCGGCTGGACGGCGGCCCGCTCGAGTACGCGGCCGCGGTTCGTGTGCACCGGCGCGGCGGGCCACCCGTCGAAGGCCGTCTCGGACAAACGATTGAACTCAGCTAACTCTGCTGTGCGGCGTGACTGAGTCAACTGGGGTCGTGAGTCGACGGCCCTTGGGCCGCCATGCCGATGGCAGTGGGACTAGCGGCAGGCCTTAAGCCCCTGTGCGGCCGCGCCTCCAGCCGCATAGACCTCGCTGTGAGACTGAGCGTCTAATTGGATGTCTAGCTCGAGCCGGACCGAGGAATACACCGGTCCACATCGACCTTGATGCACGGCGGACTGACGGTGATGCCTGAAAAATGAAAATGCCCTGTTTGGTCACTCGTCGTGCTGAGTCCCAGATTGGTCACACGGACAACGGCACCAGATAGCGGCGAGAGTTGGGTCGGGATAATCAAGTTCGGATTGGTTGCGAGCGGTCGGCCGTCGCGGACCTCTCCGGAAATGGTCTCTCCGATCGATGCCACAGGCGAAGGGCTCCCACTTTGGTGGCCCACTAGTGCCGTCGGCTCGGTCTGGGCCGGACCCGGGACAGCAGTACATGACGCCGTGAGAAGGCTGGCAGTTATGACGCCCCCTGCAAGGGCAGTTCCGCCCCTTAGCCTCATGCCCGTAAGAACGCGCATCATCTAGAACCGTTACTGCAACCCATGAGTCGGGCGAGGCATGGTGAGGCGATTGCCAAGGAGCTGGGTCAATTGGTCAGGTTTGGCAACTCTGACAGGTGACATCGGGGAACTCGTCCGGATTGCACTAAAGCTACTTCGCGGGCTGGCTCCCTCGCAACCGTGCCGCTGCATCCTCGAAGGCGATAAGGTCCCTGCCAAGCTCCGTCTCGGAAATCCCGAACTCCCGCACCAGGTACATCAGTGCCTGGTGTTTGGGGGGTGAGGATCGCCGCGGTTGACCCGTGAGCTCGGCAAGCCAGGAGTTGACCACGTCCAGCGCTTCGCCCAATTGCTCGTCATGGAGGCACCCTGGCCGGGTCTCCTGAAAGTGCCTCAGTTCGGAGCGAAGCCCTTCTATTAGCTCGCGACCCGACGCAATCAGGCGTTCCTTCGCAGATTTCGCCGGGATGGTCCATGGCAGCGGCTCAGTCCCGGGGAACAGCGTATGTCGGGCTGCTAGCCAGCCAAGCGCATCTTCACCAAGTCCAAGAGCGGGTCGCTCCCCGGCGTGATATGCGACTCTTCCTCTCTTAAAGACAGTCGTCTCGTGTGCATGAGCGCGCATGATCCGCTCTGCAATCCAGCGTGCCGAGGACTGGTCGCCCAGTGAGATGGCCCACTCAACGAGCGGTGCGGCCAGCACGAGCCAGTTGTCCGGAAGACGTTCCGCCGCGAGCTGCGGGGATTCAAAGTGGTCGAGCACCGGAAGGACCAGGCCTCGGGCCGCATCGACCAGTTCAACCAGCGAGAGGCGGCGCGCACCGCTGTCATCCTGTCCAACATGGGCAACGAGTTCCACAAAGTACAGATCTTTTTCTACGTTGATGAACTCGTTAGTCCATAACAGGTCGGAGTCGTGGGCGAGCAGCGTGTCCTTCGGATGATTGCGCCGCCAGGGAGCGATATCCTTATTTCGTACCGTCACCCGGAGCGTCGCCCACGTACCCACGCCAGCCCGGTTCCACCTCGAGGGCTGCAACCGAATTTCGTCCGTGCGGGCGCCGCGAGCTCGTGAGACAGCTTGCCTATTCTTGACCCATCGAAATTCGCTGCCAAGCTGACGGGCCAGCCATTCGCCAGCTTCGTTCAGTATCTCGGTAGGTGTCGATCGCACCGTGAACTCGGGTGGGATTTCCACCCCGATAGGATGCAACGACGGAGGTCGCCCGCTTGAAGGCGGATCAGCAATCCGAGGAGTTTCTGGACCGTACCGTCTGATATTATAAATCCATTAACTCATCTCCCAAGCGAGTTTATGGATTGCAAATGGCTAAGATCTCAGGGATTGGAGCTCGCGGCCGTGCGGCGTAGACAGCCAGGCCGCCACAAAGAAGCTATCTCGCTGGGCGGACGAAGGCTGGCTGCGGCGCGCTCGTCGAGGCCTCTACATCCCAGTTCCTCTCGATGTACGGAACCCTCAGACATGGGCCGAGGATCCGCTGCTCATTGCCGAGGCTGTCTGGTCCCCCTGCTACTTCACGGGCTGGACAGCGGCGAATCATTGGGCGCTCACAGAGCAAACCTTTCGAACCACCGTACTCAAGACATCAGGACGTGTCCGCAGGTCGAGCGTCCAGCTCCTGGATCACGAATATTTGGTCGCACACATCCAGTCGAAGGCGATGACATGGGGCTTGAAGACGGAATGGCGAGATGAGATCCGGCTGAGATTCGCTGACCCCGCTCGAACGGTCATTGATATCCTCGACGATCCTCCGCTTGGCGGAGGGATTCGGCATGGAGCGGAAATACTAACCGCATTCCTAAGAGACCACGACGCCAATGACTTGATCGGGTACGGCGACCGCCTCGGAAATCGTGCGGTCTTCAAGCGACTCGGATATCTGGTCGAGGTCCTGCGGCCTGAAGAATCACATCTGATCTCCGCCTGTCGAGAGCGCGTCTCAGCTGGCATCTCGGTGTTGGACCCCGGGGGACCAGCATCTGGCCGTCGCGCGACCAAGTGGGGATTGCTCGTCAACACTCGAGTCCGACCTGTAGACCCGGCGTGATTCCGTCGCGCGAACTGCTCGAACTTCGAACGGAATGGGCCTTGGACGTTGGCGTTATTGAGAAGGATTACGTCCTTGGATGGCTCCTCGCAGGGGTCGCAAATAACAACGACCTTGCTCAAGGCTGGCTTTTCAAGGGTGGCACCTGCTTGAGAAAGTGCTATTACGAGACTTACCGATTCTCTGAAGACCTGGATTTCACGGTAGTAAGCGTTGGGCTTGATGTACCGGAGACCCTTCTGCCCATCTTCCGCTCCATCCGTGACTGGCTGGCCGAAGAGTCTGGGATCCAAATCATCATCGACGAATCGACATTTCGCCGCAGGCAGAACCTTCGCGGTAATCCGACCACCGAAGCTCGCATAGCATATCGCGGTCCAAACCCGCCTCGAACCCTTCCCAAGGTGAAGATCGACATAACGGCCGATGAAGCAGTTGTGGATCAGCCCGTTCTACGCCCCATAGGTCACCAGTACAGCGACACAATCCCAGCTCGGACCAGCATTCGCTGCTACTCATTACTTGAACTTTTCGCCGAGAAGCTGCGTGCGCTAGCTGAGCGTTGTCGTCCTAGAGACCTATATGACGTCGTCCACATGCACAGGCATCCGGATCTGATCGGCAGGGCTCCCGAAGTCGGCGCGGCTCTTGCTCGGAAGTGCACGCACGCGGGAATCGCGGTACCTACCCTTGAGGCCATTCGGTCTTCGCCACTCCGGCAAGAAGTCGAAGCTGAGTGGACGAACATGCTCGGGCATCAGCTACCGAGACCGCTTCCGCCGTTCGCCAATTTCTGGTCGGGCTTAGACGACGTCTTTTCATGGTTAGCCGGCCAACGGGTGGCGGTAGTTCCCCGGCGAGCCGAGATGGGCGCCAATTTGGATCCAGCATGGGTTGCACCACGGGCCATAACGACTTGGCGACGCGGGTTTCCGTTTGAGCTGATTCGTTACGCTGGAGCGAACCGGCTGAAGATTGACATTGACTACCAGGCCGAGGACGGCCGATGGGGTCCGCGTCGGATCGAGCCCTATTCGCTGCGGCGGACGAGGGATGGAAATCTGCTTCTCTTCGTAGTAAACGACCGCGGTCAGCTGCGAGGCTACCGTGCCGATCGAATCGCAGGGGTGCGTCCCACCGAGGAAGCGTTTTCGCCTAGGTTCCTGGTCGAGTTCTAACGAGCTGGCAGGCATCGCTGGCATTTGGTCGCGCGGGTGAAGGCGATGGCTGGGCCGGCCGGATTCGAACCCCCCAGGGTAACGATGGAGACCACCCGCGGGACTACTCGCTGCCTCTCAACCGAATAAAGACCTCGGAGGCCTGGAGGATCTTCTCGGTGCGACTGTTCGGAATGTGGATCCGCACGCCGGGATGTTGCGCGGTCCCGAAATCCCAGCCCTCGAGGTAGCGCGAGCGGATGTCGGCGATCGTCTTGACGGCGGCTGTATTCGACCCGTTCGTCATCCAGACGGTCGGCTCGCGCGCCGTCGCGTAGCCCAGGCCGACCTCGGTTCCGCTATCCCGGAAGAACCGCAGACCCACGAGCGCCGCATCTGGCGGCACCAGATCGTTGGAGCTCTCCGCCACCTGCTGCAGCGTCGGCATCTGGCCCTGGGCGACCGTGGTGCGGACCTGCATGCGCGCCCTGAGATGTTGCGACCGCTCCCGCTTCTTCTGCTCGCTCGCCACCTGCTGGATCTGGACACGAAGGCGGCCCAGCGCCTCCTCCAGCGGGGCCATCTCCGCCATGATCTCCCGGATCCGGCGGGCAAGGTCCTCGTCGGACGCTTGGTCCAGATTCACCTGCTCTGCCATCGACATACAATTATTGGCCAGCGTGTCCGTGGCACAAGCGTCGACCGACCAGCTCAAGGATGCCCTCAGCATCCGGATCGACGCGTTGCGGCCGGAACTCGAACGGATTGGCCGTGACATTCACGCACATCCCGAAGTCGGCTACGAAGAGCGGCAGGCGGTCGCCTGGCTGACCGAACTCCTCAAGAAACACGGTTTCAGCGTCGAGGTCGGCGTCGCCGATACTCCAACCGCCTTCGTCGCGACGCGCCGAAAGGGGACCGGCCCGACAATCGCCTTCCTCTCCGAATACGACGCGCTCCGTGGCCTCGGCCATGGCTGTGGCCACAACCTGATCGCGACGGCCTCCGCGGGCGCCGGGATTGCGCTCGCCGACGCACTCAACCGCTTGAGCGGACGGGTACTCGTCATCGGCACGCCGGCCGAGGAGGGTGGTGGTGGCAAGATCCGGCTGATCAACGCTGGCATCTTTCAGGAAATCGATGCGGCGATGATGTTTCATCCCGACACGAGGACCCAGGTGCTGCACTGGGCGCTGGCGGTCAGCCACATGAAGTTCGAGTTCATCGGTCGCGCGGCGCACGCGTCGGGGGACCCCGAGAAGGGCATCAACGCGCTCGATGCCTTCGTCCTCGCCTACAACGGGATCAGCCTGTTGCGCCAGCAAACGAAGGAGGGCGCCCGCTTGCATGGCTTCCTCAAGGAGGGCGGCACGGCGCCCAACATCATTCCGGAGCGAACCAGTGGCGAGTTCCTCGTGCGGGCCCGCGAGCAGGCCTACATGGAGGAACTCGTCCAGAAGGTGAAGAATATCTTTCAGGCAGCGGCCCTGGCCACCGGCTGCAGCCTGAAGCTGACCTTCAATGAAGAGCCGTACTCCGACCTTCGGAACAACGCCGTCCTGGCCCACCTGTTCGAGAAGAACCTCCGCCGGATCGGGCTCGAGCCGGTTGCCGGCGTGCCCTGGGAAAACGCCGGTTCGACTGACATGGGCAACGTCAGCCAGGTGGTGCCGGCGCTTCATCCCACCGTGGCGATCGCGTCGGCCGATGTCGCGGGCCATTCGCAGGCGTTCCTGGAAGCCTCCAGCTCACCGCGCGGCTACCAGGCCATGATCGACGCCGCCAAGGCGCTGGCCATGACGGGTGCGGATCTCCTCGCCGACCCCAACCTGGTCGAGCAGGCGAAGGTGGAGTTCCGCCGGACCTGAGTCCGGCGAAACTAAGCCCATGATCAACGAGCGCTACCGCGAGGACCGCGAGCGCCGACGTCTCGGCAGCCTAACTGCATTCTCCGGGCCGACCCACTCCGGCAAGAGCAAGAAGCTCGAGGCAGAGGCGGAGCGGGCTCAGCGGCAGGGCCGCTGGAGTCAGCGGCTCTCACGTCCGCCGGATGCCAACCAGTTGCTGGACCAGCTCGATCCCACCGCGGAGCTCGTCACCATCGATGACGCGCAGCGCTACGACGACCGGCTGGTGGAGGTGCTCAACGACCTGGCGACGCTTCATCGGATCGACCTCGTCGTCGCGGGTTGGGAGCTCGATTACACCGGCCAACCCGCCGGCCCGCTGCCGGAGCTGATGTGCTCGGCCGACTTTGCTCTCAAGCTCGATGACGGCGTCTGCGCGCAACCTGGATGCCGGAACCTGGCAAGCCGGACGCAACGCTTCCACGCCTCCAGTGGCACGCCGGAGCGCTTTCTGCCGGTCTGCCGGCGCCATCACACGCCGGAAGCGCGCGCGGTCAGCTTCCAGGAGGTCTGGTTCGACGAGCCGACGGGGCGCCTCGACCTCATCAGTGGTTGCATGTTCAGCGGTAAGACGCAGGAATTGATACGCCGGCTCGACCAGTCACGCTATGCCGGTTCGACGATCCAGGTGTTCAAGCCCGCCCTCGACGACCGCTATGCCCTCGAAGCGGTCGCCTCGCACCGCGAGGTCCGTTTCCCAGCGATCGCGGTCCCCGACGTGGCGGCACTCCGGGATCAGCTGCGAGACGACACGCGGGTGGTCGGCATCGACGAAGCACAGTTCTTCGGGCCGGACATAGTTAACCTTGTTGAAGACCTGGCCGATCGCGGCCGTCACGTGATCGTCGCGGGCCTCGACCTGGACTTCCTCGCCCGACCCTTCGGACCGATGCCGCTGCTGGCGGCCTACGCCGACCGGCTCACAAAACTCCAGGCATCCTGCCAGTACCCGGGTTGCGGCTCGCGGCAGGCCAGCCGCACGCAGCGGCTGATCGATGGCGAGCCGGCGCCGCCGGATTCGCCGCTTGTCGTGATCGGCGGCGCGGCGACCTATGAAGCACGCTGCCGCCATCATCACCGGATGGGTGTCCATGCCCGGCCCGAACCGGTGTCGATCGTCGAGGAGTCAGCCGAGCTCTAGGCCCCGCAACCGCTCGTTGCCGATCAGTACACCGAGGATCGCCACCACGACGGCGCCACCGATAGAGACCGTCATCGCCGCAAGCCAGGTGCTGAAGACCGGGAAGCGAGTTGCGCTCGCCAGCGCCAGTGAAATCGCGAGCAGGAGCGCGCTACCACCGGTGATCACGGCAAACAACCCCATGCCGATGAAGGCCCCGATCGGGTTCAACATCCGCCGGGCGTCGGTCCAATCAAAGCGGGCGAAAACAGCGCCGATGCCGACCATGAGGGTCGTCACCGTCACCGCCTGGGCGACCGCGAGCAGAATCGCCGTTGCCGCCCACAGCCACCCAGGTCGGATCAGGATTTCGGCGGCAATCGCTACCAGCGCAACCAGGAGGGCGGTCGGCAGCGCGGCTGACCAGCACTTGCCCTGCAAAAAGCGCAGGGTCGTGTTTGGCGAGACGGCGTAGACCCAGATGCTCTTGCCTTCCAAACTAACGGCGGTCAGTCCTAGTGAGATGCTCAAGGAGAAGAGCAGGATCCAGGCCGGGACGAGTCCAACCATTGCCGGAGCCGGTCCTTCACCGAGGCTCTGCACGGCGCTGCGCAAACCAGCGAAACGCAGGCCGAAGATGATGAAGATGAAGATGACCGGCATCACAAAGCGGATGAGCTGCGCGAGGTCACGGGTTCGCATACGCCAGTCCTTGATCACGATCGATGCCAGCACCGGGCTCAGCAGCGGGAGGGCGCCGGTCAACCTGGGGGTTCGCAACCCTGGCAGGCGGCGCCGGCGTGGTGGGACCGCCTGGATCCAGCCGGCAAGATAGAGCCGGCCGCTGAGGATCGTCCCTGCAGCGAAGATCGCCGCTGAGACGGCGAGCAGCAGCAGCGCCCACTCGATCGCCACGGCAAAGTCACCGCGCAGGATCGCTCCCGCGCTGCGGCCGGCCCACCCGGAGGGCAGCCAGGTCGCGCTGGCGACCGGCACATCGGGCAACGAGGCGGGGACTCCTGGCCGGCGGGCGAAGCCGGAATCCCGCAATGCCGGGTTGAAGAGGAAGTTGAGCAGGTTGATGCCGAGCGCGAGGATGACACCGAACAGGGTCACGACTTCACGGCCCCGTCCGACGGGAATGAAGCGGACCAGGAGCAAGCTCAGCAGCGAGATGATGACGACAACGGACACGGGATAGAGCAGGTAGAGCATCGCGAACACCAGCGGGATCAAGAGGTTGTGATTGGCGAATGCGAGGACGAGCAGAGCCGGCAGAGTAAACACCAGGCTCAGCACCAGGAGTCGCAGCACCTGGACCACCATTCGACCGGCCAGCACGCTCTCGACTGGGAGCGGCGCAACGAGCAGCAGGTCCAGATCGGGATTGAGGAGCAAGGCGTTGAGGCTGAAGACCAAGGCTTGAACGCCGACCCAGGTGATGATCGCCTCCCACGACCAGGCGATGACGATGACGGCCGCACTGACGATGGAACCGGCGATCCGCCCGGGCTTATGGCTGCGCAGAGTCTGGTTGAGGAACATCTTCAGCTGGGCTCGCCAGAGGAGCAGCCCGACCTGGAGTCCGGCGACGACCCGGTCGATGGGACTATTCCTCGAGGCCACGTAAGACGGCGCTGACGTCCTCCTCGCGGCTCCCCGTGAGCTCGAGAAAGATCTGCTCCAGCGATTGTCCGTCCTGTCCGACCATGTGGCGCAACTCCTGCAGGCTGCCCATGGCGACTAGCCGGCCGTGGTTGATGATGGCGAGCCGCGTGCACATCCGCTCGGCGATTTCGAGGATATGGGTTGAAAAGAAAACCGTCTTGCCCTCCTTGCAGAAGTCCTGGAGGATGTCCTTCATCTGGCGCGCACTCTGTGGATCGAGGCCGACGGTGGGCTCGTCGAGGAAGAGGACCTGCGGGTCGTGAAGCAAGGCGGCGGCCAATGATACCTTCTGCCGCATCCCGCGGGAATAGCCGGAGAGGAAGTCATTACCCCGATCACGGAGATCGAAGAGTTTCAACAGCGCCTCGATCCGGCGATCACGAAGCCGTTGCTCGACGTGATAGAGATCGCCGGAAAACTCCAGGAACTCTCGGGCGCTGAGCTTGTCGTAGAGCGTCGCCGCGTCCGGTACGTATCCGATGCGCGCCTTCGCCCGCTCGGGCTCAGCCAGGATGTCGACGCCCGCCACCCGGGCGGCGCCGCTGGTCGGGCGGAGCAGGCCGACCAGCATCTTGATCGTGGTCGTCTTGCCGGCGCCGTTGGGCCCCAAAAAGCCGAACAACTCCCCAGGTCCCACCTCCAGGTCCAGGTCTTCCACGGCGGTCAGGCTGCCGTAGCGCTTGGTGAGGAGCCGGGTGGACAGCACCGTGCCCAAGTCTAGCGGGGGAGCCCGAAAAACCCGCCTAAAATAGCTGCGTAAAGGCGGCTTCCGGCGAATTCAGCCCGAATTGGGCGGCCGGCGGCCTCGGCGCAACAGGTTTTGCGCCGTTACAGCGTTGTTGCTTTGACCCATACCGAAGAGGCCGGTCAGCAAGATGCAGGCAGAACCGCAGGAGGGCGAGCTCGGCGTCCTTGTCAGCAGCCCGGAGTTCGCCCGGATGGTAGACCGGTTCCAGGCCTCCACCGGGCTCAAGCTCCAGGTCTTCGACCTTGACGCGCATCCACTGACGCCGGTCGAAGACTATCCGCGATACTGCCGGCTGTTGCAGGAGCGGAAAGTCTGTCCCCTCTACAACGATCCACAGTTCCTCAAACGCAACGAGGAAACGATGGGGGTCTGCAAGTCGGGGGTCGGGCATTTCATCGCCCCGGTTCGCAGCGAGAAAGAGCTGCAGATCGGTGCCGTCCTGGGCCCGGCCGTGAAATTTGCCCCCAACGCGGTTGAAGAGTTAGCTGAGCTGGCGTTCCAGCTCCGGGTCTTTCCCGACGATTTGATCCAGGCCGCTGATGCCGTCCAGGAACGGGATGCCGAGAAGCTGCTGGGGGCGGGCGAGCTCGTCTCCGTGGGGCTCAACCTCCTGGCCGAGATGCAAGCCGCCGAACGTGTGGGGCACACGCTGCGGCGCCTGCAGTCGCAGATCGCCGAGTCGAACTCCCAGATGCTGTCGCAGCACGTCGTCGATGCCATCCTCTATCTGACCGGTGCCGACTACGCCCTGGTGCTGATGCTGGATGACAACGGGGCGGACCTCGCCTCGGGATACGACCAACCCGCACCGGACCGCCTCGTTGAGGCCAAGCGCCGGTTATTGGAGGGCATCGCCGAATGGGTGCGCCACGCCGACCGGAGCGTGAGCGTCCCCGACATTTCCAAGAGTGCCTGGTCACGCTACCTGACGGACGACGTCGTCAAGGAGGGGAGTATCCTCGGCGTCCCGATCACCGAGCAAAAGGGGAAGGGGACCTTCGGCGCCATCGTGGTGGGCTTCGACCGTCCGCGGGATGACCTCGAGGAGCCACTGGCCGCGCTCGAGAGCTTTGTCGGCGAGGGTCTGTATGCGTTGATGATGGGTCGCAAGCTGATCCAGGCGGAGAAGCTCGCCCTGCTCGACGCCCAGTCAGGAGCCCACAGCCAGGCGTTCCTGGTGGACCTCCTTGAAAAAGAGGTCAGTCGCGCCTCGCGTCACAACCACGACCTCGCGGTCGTGCTGTTCGAGATCGAAGCCTTCGAAGTCCTGCGCGGCAAGTACGGCGAGGGTGGCCTCAGCCGGATGCTCCGCGAATTCGTGGCGGTCATCCGTTCGAAGACGCGCCGCGTCAACACGCTGGCCCGCATCAAGGACGGCCAGTTTTGTCTCGTCGTCCCGGAAGCCGATCGGGCGGTCGCGGTCCGGCAGGCGGATCGGCTGCGGTCGATTCTCGAGGAGCATCCCTATGCGGCTAGTCCGAACGGTGACATCGTCCGGCTCGCGGTCGATACCGGCGTGGCCGCCAGCGAGCGCGGTCAGTTCGATCGTGTGTCGCTGCTCTCCCTGGCCGACGAAGGCCTGCAGCAGGCTCGCACCGAACGCCGGACGCGTAGCTTCAATCCCTGACGGCCCGCTGATCAGGCCGCCGCCCGATCGCGGTCGCCGTTCGCCGCGGCGAGCATAGTAAGAGGATGAAAGTCCTGATCAGTGGTGGATCGGGCTTTATCGGCCGCCGCCTGGCGGAGAGCCTGGCCAGCGACGGCCATGACGTGGTCGTTCTCAGCCGGCAACTGGTAATGAAGGACCCACCGAAGGATGTTCGCTACGTCACCTGGGACGCGCGCAGCGCGCACGGCGACTGGGTGGGGGAACTCGCGGGAGCGCAGGGTGTTGTCAACCTCGCCGGCGCCAGTATCGGCAGCCGGCCATGGACGCGGCAACGGATGGCGGAGCTCCTCTCGAGCCGGTTGTCCGCGACGGCCGCCCTGGTGGAGGCGCTCGGGCAGACCCCGGCCGATCGTCGGCCATCGGTGCTCGTCAGTGCCTCGGGCATCGACTACTACGGGGACCGTGGCGATGCGGCCATCATGGAAGACAGCGACCCCGGCGATTCGTTCCTCGCCCGGCTCAGCCAGCAATGGGAGGCCGAGGCACAGAAGGCCGAGCCGCTGGGCGTTCGGGTCGCCCGGATCCGCACCGCGATGGTGTTCGGCCGCGAGGCGCTCGCCTTTCGACTGCTGACGCTGCCATTTCGGTTCTTCATCGGCGGTCCGCTGGGCAACGGCCGGCAGTGGTTTACCTGGATTCACATCGACGACATCGTCGGGATCTATCGGCTGGCGCTCGAGGATACGCGCGTGAGCGGCCCGGTCAACGCGGTGGCACCGGATATCAGGCGCGAGCGGGATATCGCCAAGGAAATCGGTCGCGTACTGCATCGTCCGGCGGTGTTTCCAGCGCCGGCGTTTGCGCTCAGGCTCGTGCTGGGCAAAGAGGCGCAGCTCCTGTTGCATGGCCGCCACGCTGAGCCGGCGAAGGCACTGACGTATGGGTACCGATTTCGATTGGGCAGGCTCCATGAGGCCCTCGAGGAAGCGCTCGGGCGCCGCTGACGACGTCCGGACCGAGACTCCTGCCGGCCCCTTAGCCCCCGTGCTGGGCCGATACCGCCACCGCCTCGCCAGACCGCTCGCCGATCAATTCCTTGGCGTCGACCGTCGTCATCGGGTGCGCCTTGACGGAACGATGCATCATATCTGGCACCGCCACGTCTGGCTGCGCCCCTTGTTCTCGGTGCTGGCTCGATTCGACATCCTCTTTCCCGAGTCGGGCTGCGATGTTCCGGCCTCGATGACGATCGCCAGGGTTGACGAAGGCGCGACATGGCGACGCACCTTCGCCTTTGTTAAGTCGCGGCGATTCGACGCTACGATGAGATACCTGCCTCAGTCCGGTGTTGTGGAGCGAATTGGTCCACGCGGCTTGATCGAGGTTCCCTGGCGCATTCGTGTGCTCGCCGGCGACGCCATCGAGATCACAACGGGCCGCTTGCAGATGCGCGCCGGCCGGTTGCGGCTGCCGATTCCAGGCGTCTTCCAGGTCGCCGTCAAGGCAATCGAACGAGCCGTGTCGGAGAACATCTCGGTCGATCTCGTCGTCAGCCATCGGTTCTTGGGCGCGATCTTCGGCTACGACGGAACCTTCGCCGTCCGGCGTGAAGGGCTCAATGGCACGAGGCCCAACGGGTCTGACGGCGTCTCGCTTCAAAGGTACCGACCGTGGTTTTACGCGGCGGCGGCCTACAACCTCGCCTGGGGCCTACTGGTCATCGTCTGGCCGGTATCGTTCTTCCGGCTGATTGGGATGCCACCGTCAAACGAGATTGCCAGCTGGCAGGCGCTCGGCATGATGGTCCTCGTGTACGCTCCGGCGTACTGGTGGGTCGCTCGTGATCCCCTGCGGCATCGTCATTTGGTGGTGATCGCGCTCCTGGGCAAGTTGCTGGGGCCGCTGGGGTTCCTTTGGGCCCTTCACGCACACACGCTGCCGCTGCTGTTCGGTCTCACCATTCTTACGAACGACTGTCTGTGGTGGCCGGCGTTTACGGCGTTTCTCGTCAAGGCCTCACGGCACTCCGGCGGGTGGAGGGCGCTACTGGTCGGCCGATAGATATTCGTCTTGACAAATACACAGATATGTGTAAGGATGGCAGGGTTGTCGGCTGCCAATCCGCTCGAGGAGTCGCCCATGCGCCCATCGTGGAAACTCGCCTTGATCGGTGGCGAGGTCACCATGCTCGCCGCCTTCACCGGAATCGGGATTCACCTGGCGATGCAGCCGCACCGCATCGCCTTTCGCCCGCCACCCCTCGTGCTGCCGACGACGCAGCCGGGCGTTGTTCCCAGCGTTGACACGCCGGCACTGGTCCCCGCTCGGCGGCCGTCACCGCCGGCGAGTAGCGCTCCGGGGCTTGGGCAGGACCTCTTTCGCAAATTTGGCCAGCAGGACCATGACCTGGTGATCGAGGAGTGGGACGTGCTGCGGCGTCTGATGGCCGCGATCGAACGTTATGTCCAATCCCAGGTCAGCGCGCACTTTCCAGCCAGTCGCTGATGGATCAACTCAAGCACCTGATCGAGGTCTGGACCAGCTACGCCCAGGGTTTGACCGGCAGCATTGGCGCCCTGGCATTCGTATGCGCCTTCATTTGGAAGATGATCGCGATCGAACCTCGGAGTGTGATGGAGGCCAAGCGATGGATCGGCCGCATCGTCTTCGGCACTATCGGGGTGGAGATGGCCGGCCTGCTGGTCCGCGTCCTCGTTGATTCGGTCAATCACTAGCCGGCTTGAAACCTGTTAGAGATCTTCTCCGCTCTCATCACCGGTTTCTTCAACAACCTGATCAACGACGTTCGCGATTCCATTGCCGGGAACGTGGAGACCTACCTGCTCAGCACCCACGACCTTTCGACGCTCACGCCGCGTCCGTTGACCGACGAGCCCGCTTTGCAGGCGATGTTCCACCTGACGCTGGCCATCGCGGACGTGCTGCTGGTGCTGGTCTTTACCTGGGCGTTCCTTCGCAGCCAGTGGGAACACAGCTTTCGCGCCCACTACACATTGAAGGTCACCCTGCCGCGGGCGATGGCCGCGATCGTCATGGCTCACTTCGCGTTGCTCTTCGGCCAGATGGCCATCGACTTGAACAATGCCCTGGTCCACGCGATCTGGACCCAGCCTTTCCCGGGAGGATCCCCACGGATGCCCTGGGCCTTTGCCATGACGAATGGCTTCGGCCTGCCTCTCTTCGAGATCGTGATCCGGCTGGCGATCGCCGTGATGCTGGTGATCGTCGCCTTTACCTATGTCGTGCGCTTCGCCTTGCTGGTCGTGCTCCTCGCCGTCGCACCCCTGGCATCGATCTGCATGATCCTTCCAGAAACCAAGCGATACGCGCAGTCATGGCTCCGCTTGTTTCTGCTCACTGTCTTTATGCAGTTTGGGCAGGTGCTGGTGCTGCGCTTCGCCAGCGTCTTTGCCGACCAAATTGGTGCCCGGCCGCTTGAGGCGCTCTACGGGGTTGCCGTGCTCTACCTGCTGATCAAGGTGCCGGGGCTGATGAACGCGTCCTCGCACTTCGAGTCGAAGGCGCAGCACTTCGCTGAGGGCCTGGGCAAGCAGGCGGTCAAGGGCGCTATGGCGGCGAAGACAGCCCGGACCTCGAGCGCATGACCCTGCTGACCTCGGCACGCCTCGCCGCCTTCGCCTGGTCCTGGCGCCGGCCACTGCTCACCGCCGTCGCCGCCTGCCTGATGGTCCCCGTGCTGTCCGCCGGCATCGTCGTCCAGGCTGGGCAGGGTGGCGCCGGCGTGCTCCTGCCGCCGGTCGCGCACGCGACGATCACGCAGCCCTTCGGGTGCACCGCGCTCGAGATCGAGCCCTGGTCGGCGCAATGCGCCGGCCATCACTTCCACAGCGGGATCGACCTGGCCGGACCGCTCGGCACGCCCATCTACGCTGCCACTGCCGGCACGGTGACGATCCGACGCGAGCGCGGTGGTTACGGCCTCTACCTCCTGATTACCCGAGATCCTCAGTTGAGCACGCTCTACGGCCACCTCGACTGGCCGCTCGTGCAGCCGGGCGACGTCGTTGCCGCGGGACAACCGATCGCCCTCATGGGATCGACCGGCAACAGTACCGGACCGCACCTCCATTTCGAGGTGCGCATCGCGGGCGTGCCGGTCGATCCGCTCCCGCTTCTCAAGAACCGAAAGGGAGGTGGTGGCTAGCGCACGACCGTCACTTCCTCCCCGTATGGGAGGCGCTTATTAGACCCTCCCCGCTTGCGGGGGAGGGCAGGGTGGGGGCTTACAACAAAGGGAGAAGCACATGGTCAACCGCGTCATCCTCGTCGGCCGCCTGACTCGCGACCCAGAAATCGTCGTCAGTCCCAAAGGACTGACGATCGCCAAGCTCCGGCTGGCGACCAACAGCTACTCGAAGGACGATGACGGAAACCGGCAGGAGGACGTTCAGTATCACTCGCTGGTCGCCTTCGACCGGCTGGCGTCGATCTGCCAGGAGTTCTTGACCCGTGGCAAGTTGATCTATGCCGAAGGCAGGCTGCGCAGTCACGAATGGGACGGCAAGGACGGACTGCGCCGCTACACCACCGAGGTCGTCATGGACCAGATGAAGATGCTGAGTCCGAAGCCCGAGAGCCCCGTCGAAAACGGTCAGCCTTCCGCCGAGCCGGTCACCGCCTGAGGAGAGGACAACATGACGATCCCCGAACCGCATCCCTATGACCCCGACGACCCGACCTACTACGACGAGACCAGCGAGGAGCTCGGCTACCTGGTTCCAGACCGTGGATTCCGTCCCGACCCCATGGAGGTCGACGATTACCTGAGCTATTAAGATCGCGTAGCAATGACGCTCGGCGTCGGTATCGTCGGCTTGCCCAACGTCGGCAAAACGACGTTGTTCAATGCACTGACGAGGGCGGGCGCGGGCGTCGCCTCCTACGCCTTCAGCACGGTCGAGCCGAACACCGCGATGGTCGAAGTGCCGGACAAGCGGCTCGACGTGTTGGCACAGATGTACAAACCCAAGAAAGTCACGCCCACGGTGATGAAGTTCGTCGACGTCGCGGGGCTGGTGGCGGGAGCCAGCCGCGGCGAGGGGATGGGCAACCAGTTTCTCTCCAACATCCGCGAGCTCGACGCGCTCGCCATGGTGGTGCGCGCCTTCAGCGATCCGAACGTCCAGCATGTCGACAACAAGCTGGACCCGCGCCGTGACATGGCAATGGTCAATCTCGAGCTGGCGCTGGCCGATCTCGACGTGGTCAACAAGCGGCGGGAGAAGATTGCCGGGACCACGCGTCTCAAGCCTGGTGCCAAGGAGAAGGAGGAGCTGGAGGTGCTCGACCGGCTGGCCGCTCACCTCGATGAGGGCAAGCCGATCCGCACCATGAGCTTCGACCCCGAGCAGGCCAAGCTGCTCAAGAGCTTCTCCTTTCTCACCGCCAAGCCGGTGCTCTACGTCGCCAACATCGGTGAGGATCAGATCGGCAAGGACACCGCGGAGCTGCAATCGCTGCGCGACGAAGCCAGCGCCGAGCATGCCGAGGTCATCCCGCTCTCCGCACGGCTGGAGGCGGAGATCCGCGAATTACCGGACGAGGAGGCCGCGGTGTTCCTCGAAGACGCCGGCCTGAAAGAGGCAGCACTGCCGACGTTCATCCACGCCGCCTATCGCTTACTGAACCTCGTCACCTTTCTAACTGCCGGCGATCCTGAGGTGCGGGCCTGGACGGTTCGCCAGGGGGCCAGGGCGCCCGAAGCCGCGGGCGTCATCCACAGCGACATCGAGCGTGGGTTCATCAAGGCCGAGATCGTCGCCTACGATGACCTAATCGCGGCGGGATCCTACGCCGCCGCTCGCGAACGCGGAAAGGTGCGGCTCGAAGGCCGCGACTATGTAATGAAGGACGGCGATGTCTCGCTCTTCCGCTTCAACGTCTGACGGCTGGCGGCTGCTGCTCGATAAACCGGCCAGCGGTGCCTGGAACATGGCCGTCGACGAGGTGCTCCTCGACGGTGTTGCCGCTGGCACAGCGCCGCCCACGCTTCGCTTCTATGCGTGGACGCCACCCTGCCTCTCGCTCGGCTATTTCCAGCCGTTCGACGTTGTCGACATTGATGGTTGCCGGGCGCTCGGCGTCGAGGTGGTCAGACGGCCCACCGGGGGACGCGCTATCCTGCACGACCGCGAGCTCACCTACAGCATTGCGCTGCCCGCATCGGTGCTCGGGCAGGATGGCGGTGTGCTGCCCTCCTACTACCGGCTCAGCCTTGCCTTGCAGGACGGGCTGCGGCGGCTGGGTGTCCCGGCCACGCTCGCCCCCGAGTCACCGGGCAGCTCCGCCGCGCACGGCCCGGTCTGTTTCGATCGCCCCTCCGCCCACGAGATCCTGCTGCATGGGCGCAAACTGGTCGGCAGCGCCCAGACGCGGCGTGGCGGCGGCCTCCTGCAGCACGGCAGCATCCTGATCGAGCCTCGCATCGACAAGCTGCTGGCGTGTCTGCACCGGACCGATGGCAGCGGCTCGCGGGGCCTCGAGGAGGGGGTGGCCGGCCTTGCGGAGCTGGGCGTGACCGATCCGGGCCCGATCTCCTCCGCGATCGGCGCGGCCTTCGCCGCGGGGTTTGGCGTCGGTCTGGCCCAGGTCCCACTCCAGCCCGAGGAGGAGGAGGCGGCGCGGGTCCTCGCCCGCGCGAAGTATCAGTCGGCCCGCTGGACGGAGCGTCTAGTGTCGGCCTTCGCCTAGAAACTCAACAAGGACCAGATGAGGAGGGGCATTGCAGCGGCGATGGCAGGACGGCTGCAGGGATCTGGCCCTTGTTGGCTCGCGGCTTCGGGTACACGCTATATGTTGTACCCGGGGGAGTTTGTACCACAGCCCGTTGGACGTGTCAAGCGCTTTTCCACGTTCGCGCTAAACTCCACTGCGCGTACCCAGCATATGTCCCGTAAGAACAGACGCTCGCAGCTCAGGAAGCCCCAGCGCGGATCGTCCGGTGCGGGCCGTGCCGCTCGCCCGGCCGGGATGCCGCCGGCCGCCCCCTCGCAACCCAACCAGCCCGGACAGCCGACCCAGGCTTCACCCAGCGCCGCTGCCGGCCTGGCACCCCTTCCCAGGCCGCTACCCCGTACGCGCGGCCGGCAACAGGCCGGCCCGCTGCCCGCGGAGGACGCCGCGATCCCCTTGGAACGGGTGCCCTATTTCCGCTCCGACCTGCGGCGGATCGCGATCACGGCGGGCTTGATGTTCGTGCTGCTGATCGCCGGCTCGATCGTCCTGCGCAGTTTGCTCCAGGCGTGACCTTTTCGAGGGCAGCAAGAAAGGCGATCGCGTAACCGTTCTGGCACAAGACGCTAACAACTTGTCAGGAGGTTTCCCGTGTTCGACAAGAGATCCCCGCGCGAAGCCGCTCCCATCGTTGCTGAGACGGTGCTGAGCAACCAGATCAAGCTCGAGGGCCGGCTGCAGTCCACGTCCAACATCCGGTTCGACGGCGAAATGAACGGCGACCTAACAACCGAAGGTGACCTGTCAGTCGGCGAGCACGGCCGGGTCAAGGGCAACGTCACCGGCCGCAATGTCGTGGTCGGCGGGACGATCCAGGGCAACGTGAACACCACGGGTCGCCTCGAGATCCTGGCCACCGGCAAAGTCTTCGGCGACATCGTCGTCGGTTCGCTCATCATCGACGAGGGCGGCATCCTCCGCGGCAAGAGCGCCGTCCATGCCGAGGAATCGGCGGCCTCCACCGTTTCGGTGGGAGTCCGCATGGAGGCTGGCGCCGCCGCCTGACCCGCCGGGTTTCATTCGTTCATCAGGGCCCGGAGTCGTCCGGGCCTTTTTGCTTTTGGTGAATACTTACTACCGTCGTGCTGCTCAGCGATCCGGGCCGGTTCATCATCAACGCGCTCTACCTCGTGCCGGCGCTCATGCTTGGCCTGGTCGCGCACGAGGTGGCGCATGCCGCCGTCGCCGTCGCGCGCGGTGACCAGACACCACGACTCGACGGCCGGCTATCGCTTGATCCTCGCCATCACCTCGATCCATTGGGCACCCTGGTCGTCTTCTTCATTTATTTCGGTTGGGGCCGGCCGCTTCGCCTCAACCCCTACCGAATGCGCACCAGCCTCGACCCGGCGCTCGTGTGGCTCGCCGGGCCGCTGGCCAGCTTGCTGGTCGCCATCGCGCTTTCGATCCCGCTGAAGCTGCTGTTGGCCTCCGGGTATGTTGGCTTTGACTCACCCCTCTTCCAGCTGATCCTGGTCGCGTTCTACTTCACCGTGGTGCTGGCGGTCGTCAACATCATTCCGATCCCGGGTCTCGATGGCTACAACATCCTCGGCGCGCTCTTTCGGCGGCGTTATTCGAGATTCTTCTTCAGGGTCGATGCCAGCCGGCAAACCATCCTGGTCGTCGCCGTCCTCGTCGTCCTCTTTGCGCCCTTTGTGCTTCGCAGCTCCAGTCTCTTCGACCTCTTCTACGATCCGGTCTCGCACGTGCTCCTCGGCAGCAGTATCCGACCCATAGGTTTTTGATGGACACGCTCCGGGCGCTTCCCAGCGTTCACCAGCTACTCGAAGCGCCGGAGGCGAGCGCGATGATCGCGTCGCACGGACGGCCCCTGGTGCGGTTCGCCGTGCAGCGTGTGATCGACGAGGAGCGTCGTACCGGGGCAATCGCGCAACCTGACGCACGCTGGTCGGCCATCGAGCGCGTCATCCAGGAGTTGCGGCGTCCCCGACTGCGACCGGTCGTCAATGCCACTGGCGTGATCCTTCACACGAACCTCGGCCGGGCGCCCCTGGCACCAGCCGCGGCCGAAGCGGCCGCCGCCATCGCGGGTCGGTACTCGACCCTCGAGTTCGACCCACAGACCGGCCGGCGGGGCCGGCGGCACGATCTGGCCGCCGATCTCTTGCGCCATCTGTCGGGCGCGGAAGGGGCGGCGGTTGTCAACAATTGCGCCGCGGCGGTGCTCTTGATGCTGACGGCCCTGGCGAAGGGCAAGGAGGTCATCGTGGCGCGTGGCGAGCTGGTCGAGATTGGCGGCGGTTTCAGGATGCCGGATGTCATGCGCCTTTCCGGCGCGCGCATGGTTGAGGTCGGCACCACCAACCGCACCCGAGCCGAGGATTACGCCGCGGCGATCACCCCCCGCACCGCCGTCATCATGAAGGTGCACGCCAGCAACTTCCAGGTGATCGGCTTCACCGAAACCGTGGAGCTCAAGGACCTCGCAACCATCGCCCGGCAACATCAGCTGCTGCTCCTTCACGACCTGGGAAGCGGCGCGCTCCTCGAGACTGCCGCCTATGGACTGGCCGAAGAACCCCGCATCCAGGACAGCCTGCTGTCGGGAGCGGATCTCGTGGCCTGCAGTGCCGACAAGCTGCTGGGCGGGCCGCAGGCAGGGCTGTTGCTGGGCAGCGCGGCGCTCGTGGACCGCGTGATGAAGCACCCTCTGGCTCGGGCCGTCCGCGTCGACAAGATGACGCTCGCGGCTCTCATCGCCACCCTCGACCTCTACTTGACCCAGTCGATTGCCGGCCTGCCAATCTGGGAGATGCTGGGCGCATCGGCCGAATCGATTGCCGCTCGTGCCAGGGCGTGGCTAAGCCGGCTGACGGAGCGTGGAGCTTTGGCCGAAATCGTCGCCGCGGAGTCGACGGTGGGCGGCGGCTCGCTCCCGGGCGAGCGGCTGCCGACGACGGCGCTCGCCATCACGCCGCGGCGCCGCGGCGCCGCCGACCTGCTACGCCGTCTGCGCGAGCACGAGCCGCCGGTCATCGGACGAATCGTCGAAGAGCGCGTCCTCCTCGATCCGCGCACCGTCCTGCCCGGCGAAGACGACGTCATCGTCGAGGCGGTGATCGCGGCGCTGGCATGACCGGCCTGCAGCCAGGGTCGTTCGTGGTCGGGACCGCTGGTCACATCGATCACGGCAAGTCCGCGCTGGTGCTGGCACTGACGAAGATCGATCCGGACCGGCTAGAGGAGGAGAAGCGCCGGGGCATGACCATCGACCTCGGCTTCGCCTACATGCAGCTGCCCAGCGGGCGGCGGGTTGGGATCGTCGATGTGCCGGGCCATCGGCGCTTTCTCAAGAACATGCTCGCCGGCGTTCACGGGATGGATGCGGTTCTGTTGGTGATCGCCGCCGACGAGGGACCGATGCCGCAGACGCGCGAACATCTCGCGATCATCGACTTGCTCGGCATCGAGCACGGTGTGATCGTACTCACCAAGTCGGACCTCGTGGACGAAGCCTGGCTGCGGTTGGTTCGCGACGACGTCATGGCGCTGGTCGCCGGGAGCTCGTTGCGCCAGGCGCCGATCGTCGCCGTGTCGAGCAGCACCGGCGCGGGCCTGGACGAGCTTCGGACGGCGCTCGACGCGGAGCTCGCGAAAACGGCCCCGCGTCCCGACCTTGGTCGACCGCGGTTGCCCATCGATCGCTCGTTTGCCATGTCGGGATTCGGCACGGTCGTCACCGGGACCCTCGTTGGTGGCGCGCTCCAGCAAGGTGCCGAGCTCGCCCTTCTGCCGGCCGGCCGCCGCGTCCGCATCCGTGGCCTGCAGCAGCACAACCAGCCGGTTGAGGAAGCCCGGCCGGGGAGCCGGACGGCCGTCAATCTCAGCGGGCTCGACCATTCGGAGGTTCGTCGAGGCGATGTGCTGGCACTTCCCGGAACACTGCCGGCGAGCCGTCGCCTGGACGCGCGCCTGATCGTGTTGCCGGGTGTCCAGCCGTTGCGTCACCACCAGCAGCTGCAGATGTATCACGAGACCAACGAGGTGATGATCGAGCTCAACTTGCTCGAGAGCGATGAGCTTCGCGGCGGCGAGGTCGGGTGGGTCCAGCTCTTCGCGACGCAGCCCGTGGTCGCGCTCGACGGCGACCGTTTCATCCTGCGGGTTCCCTCACCGACCGCCACGGTGGCCGGGGGCGTGATCGTCGACAGCGCGGCGCGCCGGCACCGGCGCCGGGATCCCGCGGTCCTCCAGGATCTCGCCGCCCGCGAGCGCGCCGACCCGGCCACGTCGGCGGTCCTGGAGCTCGGCAAGCATCCTTGGGGCCTTAAGGAAACCGAGCTGGCGGGCCGGCTCGGTGTCTCCGCCGCGCAGCTGGAGACGATCCTTGCGCCACTCATCGACCGCGGCGCCGTGCGCCGGCTGAACTCGCGCCGGTTGACCCGCCAGCAGTGGGAGCAGTTGATGACACGTGTGCTGAGTGTCCTGACTGTGTATCACGAAGCCCAACCGCTGCGGCGCGGCATGCCGAAGGAGGAGCTGCGCAGCCGCACCGGCATTCCCGCCGAGCTGTTTGCCGAGCTGCTCACCGTGCTCGCCGCCGACCAGGCCGTGGTCGAGCAGGGCGGTGAGGTCGCGGCCGCGGATCACCACCCGACGCTGACCTCGGAGCAGGAGGCGGCGATTGGCGCGTTCGTCGCCGAGCTCGAGGGACAGCCGTTCAACCCACCCCCATTGCCCGATCTCGTTCGCCGTTACCGGCTGACGCCGGCGCTGCTCCAGTACCTGGTCGTCGATGGTCGGGTGGTCCGCGTCAACGAGGATACGGCCTTCGCCCGGTCCGCCTACGACGATGCGGTCGGCCGGCTGCGGCGGCATCTCATCGAGCACCGGACGCTGACGGTGGCGGCCGCTCGCGACGTGCTGGGATCGAGCCGCCGCTACGTTCTTCCCTTGCTCGAGTGGTTGGATGCGCAAAAGATCACGCGCCGGGTCGGAGACGACCGTATCCTGAGAGGCTGATGCTGGCCGCTGCTCCGCGCGCCCGCACGGTGTTCGCCGGCCTC